>JAISNG010000020.1 GCA_031276365.1 Campylobacteraceae bacterium
GCTTGTGTTGGAGAAGGCTGTCTATATGATAAATTGACTGATAAGCAAATTGATTTTTAGTGTGTTGAATAATATAAATCTTAAGAAACATATGGTGGTCAGAGACGGAATTGAACCGCCGACACGGAGATTTTCAGTCTCCTGCTCTACCAACTGAGCTATCTGACCAGCAAAAACAAGAGTGAAATTATACCGATTAAACTTTAATATTCGCTTTTGCATGGTGCGTTTTAAAATGTGTAGTTGTTATTCATCATAAATATGGATAAATTTTCAAGAAAATATTGCTAATTAAAAAGTAATTAAAGCCATTTTGTAATATAATCCAATTATAAATCTCAAAACCATTTTTTGTGCTATAATCTAAAAAACTAAAAAAGGATTTTAAAATTGAGAAAAGCGTTTACACTCATGGAGCTTATGATAGTTATCATGATTTTGGGGCTTCTTACAGCCATTGTCGTGCCGAATCTTGTCGGTCAAAGCGAAAGGGCGAGAAGGGATTTAATCTGTGTGCAGATGAGTACCATAGGTGAATCGCTTGATATGTTCAGGGCTGATTTCGGAAGTTATCCGTCTTTGGAAGAGGGACTTAATGCACTCGTTCAAAATCCAGACCCGATGACATACAAAAACTATCCAAACGGCGGTTATCTCTCCGCAAAAAGCGCGCCGAAAGATTCATGGGGTAGCGAGTATGTATATGTAACAGACGGCGAGAGTTTTGACATTGTCTCTTTGGCAAGAGATAAAAAAGAGGGCGGAAGCGGCGATGACGAGGATATATATTTTAGCAAATGCCAAGAGTAAGAGGCGCGTTTACGCTGTTTGAACTACTATTGGTTTTGCTGTTGATAGTGATTTCATACGGCTTGTTTGCTCAAAATTTTTCTATGAAGTCTCCCGAAGAGGAGAGCGTGAAGTTGGAAAAATTAAATCTCTATCTTGCAAAAATCGGCGGAGATAAAAACCTTGTCTCTTTGAGATGTATAGACAACTGCAATGAGTGTAAAGTGCTGGTGGAGGGCAATGATACGGATATGACGCTTAATATTTTTGAAAAAGACAATAAAGTGAACGCTTATCGTTTTGATGGCAAAAGGCTGGAAAAAGTGGAATTTGACGATTATTATATAAATGAATACAAAAGAGAAAAAGTCTGTTTCAGAATGGACGTTTATCCAAACGGCAGCAGCGATGAACTTGTATTGGAATATAAAAACAGAGCATATCTGTTTGAAAACTACATAAATGAGGGGCGGGTATTTGACACTGTCGCAAATGCGCAGGATTTTTTGGAAAAACGCCAGCTTGAGATAAAAGGCAGATAAATTGGTATTCAGATATTCAGGTATAGATGCTCTTGGCAACAAGGTAAACTCCAAGATAGAGGCTTTAAATCTTGAAGATGCGAAGCGCAGGCTAAAATCCCAAAATATCATATATAAAAAGCTCAAAGAGGACAGTTTTACATTTTTGAGTAAATTTACCTTCAAAAAAAAGCACAAAATCTCATCGGGCGAACTCGCGATATTCAGCCGCGATATAAGCATTTATCTAAAGTC
The DNA here is from genome assembly GCA_031276365.1 of Campylobacteraceae bacterium. Taxonomy (GTDB): domain Bacteria; phylum Campylobacterota; class Campylobacteria; order Campylobacterales; family Campylobacteraceae; genus JAIRKW01. The sequence continues at coordinate 1,566 of JAISNG010000020.1, forward strand.
GGGTATATCTTTGGTGGACGCTGTGGCGCTCTCTTCAAACCAATATGCGAAAAATAAAAAAATGCTGCTTTTTCTAAGAAGTATAAAAACATCGCTTGATGAGGGAAAAAACTTTTACTTCGCGCTTGAAAATCAAAACATCATAATTTTGCCCAATTTCTACAAACAGTCTATAAAAGTATCTGAAGACAGCGGTATATTGACTGAGATTTTACTTGAACTCTCACGCTTTTTAAAAGAGCAGGAGAGGCTTGAAAAACAGGTGCAAAACGCATTTGCGTACCCGCTGTTTATCTTGATGGTGTCATGTTTTATGGTTGGCTTTATGGTAACTTACATAGTCCCTAAAATCAGCTCCATATTTGAACAGATGGACCAGGAACTTCCCAAAATCACGCAAATGGTAATAGCTTTCGGAAATTGGATGTCAAACAATTGGCTTTTTCTTGCGGCGGGAATATTTTTATTTGTGCTTGTGCTTAGATTTGCTTTAAAAACAAGTCCGAAAGTGAAATACAGATTTGATTTTTTTATGTTAAAACTGCCGTTCTTCGGCAAAATCATACAATCTTCGGAGCTTGGAAGATTTACTTATGTCGCTTCCGTTTTGATACGCTCAGGCGTGCCTTTTGTAAAAACTGTAAGGCTTGGTTCGGGCATTTTGAAAAACAGCGTTATCGCCGATGTATTTGAAAAAGCTTCATTGAAAGTTGTTGAGGGTTCGCGCCTCTCAGCTGCACTTTTAAAAAGCGGATTCGAGCTTGATAATTCGTTTGTGCAGGCTATCACGCTTGGCGAAGAGACAAGCGAAGTTTCTATGGTGATGCAAAATATGTCGGAGCTTTATTTTGAAGAAAATAGAGATAAAATCGCACTTTTTTTATCTCTTTTAGAGCCTGCTTTGATGCTAATCGTCGGAGGCATCATCGGACTTATAGTAACTTCAATGCTTCTGCCGATATTTTCAATCAACATTTCGTGAGATTTGCATGAACAGAATAGACAAAAGAGGAATTGTACTTCTTACCACAATAGGACTTCTCATGATGCTCTCTTTGCTTATCCTAAAAAGTATGGACATTTCACAGAAATATTTTGAAAAGTCAAGTCAAAGCGCTCTTTTTGTACAGCTTAACAAAAGCTTTCTTGATACTTTGGAGATTTTACAACAAAGCTCGCAGGAGATAGATGACGCGCAGACGCTCTCTACCATCATCGGACTTCCGATAGCGCTTGGTACGGACGAGGGTGATATAAGCATTATGATAGATATAACCTCCATGGGCGGCGTCATAAATATCAACAAACTTGATGCGGGTAACAATACTGTAAACGAGCCTTTATATCATCTTTTTCAGACTATTTTGCACGAGTATGGGGTTACAAATTCAAACTTTTTTCTCTCATTGCTGCTTGATGCCATTGATACCGATAAAAATGAAAGAGCATACGCGAGTGAAGCGGCTTTGAGAGATTATAGATTTGATGACGGCGGCATAAATTCCAAAGAGTCATTTGCGTATCTTTTGGACTATTTTACGGCAAACGGCGGAGATGCGAGGATATATAACATTCCATGGAATGATATTATAGGTTTTGTTGGAGAGGATATTGATTTTAATTACATAAAGGAACCATTATTAACTTTAATCAAAAAAGAGTATAATTTGCATTTATTACGCCAAGAGGAGATACTAAGCTCGTACGACGAACTTGATATCCCGTTAAGCGATAAAAATAAGCTGAAAGCTTTAGATATTGGTTTTTTTTCACCAAGAATATTATGCAGCATCAATCTTTTTTACCTGAAGCAGACGATGTCGCTGAATTTTTTATATGATATGGAGTCAAAGAAAGTTGGTTATATTGAAACGGTTTTTTAAGAGTTTGCAAAATATTGCGGCAGGTTTTTTAACTATTTTGAAGCAATTTTACAGTAAAAGATTTGCCAAAAATTACGATAACAGAGTAGTTTTTGCAGACGTAAAGCGCATAAGCGTGGTCGGTATAGACGCGTTTGATGTTATACTCTCCCCGAAATATTACTGGACAAAGATACAGCCTCTTCCCGTCAAATACGCCTTTCAGGCAAAAGAGTACGCTCCTTCGGTGTTTGACGGATTTATACCAAAAGGCGATTATTCATATAAAGTCGTAAAACAAAAGGACAATTTTTTACTTTTTGCGTACGATGTGAAAAATATACTTGAAAGTCTTGATAGCTTGGGCATCAAACCTGCAATTATACGAAAAGTATATTTTGCACAGAATGAGTTTGCAAACTATGCGCGCGATATAAAAATAGACGCAAAAAATGCTCTGATTGTACGCGAGGGCAAAGTCGTAAAAGCGCCGCTCTCATTGGCAAAAGAGACGGCTGACATAGACGATGTTTTGCGCACGTTAAAGCCTTCGCAAATCACAATCAATCTTGGAAAATTTAACCGCATATATGAAAAACAGAGCGCGCTCAAAGGCGTTGTATATGTATTGATATTTTTAATAACTGTTTTTTTTACAGAGAGTTTGTATCTTTCGAGCGTGTCAAATTCGCTGGAGAGCCAAAGAGCGGAGATTTTGGAACAGTATTCGTTGCCCGCTACGGACATTCAGCTAAATGCGCTTTTAAAACAGTACGACAAGACAAATAAAGAACAAAAGACAATCAGAGAAAAAATCGGCGAAGTTTTTAGATTTCCGCTCATAGAAGGCGAGTATTTTAAAAATATTGAAGCCGCCAAAACGCATATTTCACTCACGCTTCATGTAAGCGATAAAAACAGATATGAAGAGATAAAAAAATATTTTCAGCAATCTTTTGCCGTAAGCGAATTTCAAAACAGCGGCGATGATATCAAAGTGGAGCTGCGTTATGAATAAGATAAATCCTCTGATTTTGCTGTCAATATTGACGATAATTTTAATAGCCGCCATGTACAATGTTTCACGCCTGAAAAGTGAGATAACGCAGCAAAACAGTGCTCTTTTTGCTTTGCAAAACAGTGCGGAGAGAGCGGCATTTTCAAAGAAAATATGGAGCAGGACAAATCTAAAAGAGAGATTAAACGCTATTTTTACGCTTGGAAATATCAACGATAAGGGAAAAACTTTTGAAGTAAAAGCGTCGTCTTTGACGCGCACACAGGTAAACGACATGGTTAAAAAAACGCTAGGAGACGGTTTTGAGTTAGAAAAACTTGTGATTTTTACCGAAGCGGAAGATAAGATATCTCTCACAGTGGAGATAGCAAAATGAAAATCTTAAAATATATTTTGTGGATTGCGGCATTTTTTTATATTGTGATTTTATTTTTGCCAAAAGAGAATATATATTTTTTCGCA
>JAISNG010000067.1 GCA_031276365.1 Campylobacteraceae bacterium
AAAATAGCATTTTGGATAAAATAACTTATCTTTATTATCTCTATATCCCTATAATTTTTATAATATTTGCTGTAATTTATTCGTCAATCGCCTATACTAAAAATGAGATGATTTTAGCCGTAGATAAAGCTGCACCAGCCATAAATGCGCAGGCAGTAGAGTTTTTAGATGATATTGATTTTCCAAAAAACCTATCCATTTCCAATATAAAAGACGCGGTTCAATTATATATATCCGAGCTGATAACCAATGCTTTTAGCAAATATGACTTGCCTCAGCAGCTTAAAACTTGGCTTATAGAAAAAACTTCATCTGCTCTTGCAGACAAAATCCTAATTGCCAAAGTAGGAGAATTCACCTCGCTTGATATAGGAAAAGTGAAAGATTTATGGAGCGGGAATTTGAGAGAGTTGATATCGAACGGCTTTATAACAGATATGATTCGCAAAAACATAGAAGAGAAAATATCGGGCATACAAAATAATTTTATAATTATATTTTTGATATTGCTATTGATACCTTTTGTTGAAACAGCTGTGTCCAAACAGATAGAAAAACGCAAAAATATTGACGCTTTGCGCGAATAGTTTGGCATTTAAAACAAAAACCAACCTCTTTTTTTATTTAGGTGATAAAATATGAGCATTCACCGCTAAAGCCATCATACTAAAGCCGCTCTTTAGCGTTGGAAAAGCTAAAAAATATAAGACATTTTTTACATTTACCACTTTAATACAAGTGGTATCCCGAACGCGATTCGAACGCGTGGCCTTCAGATTAGGAATCTGACGCTCTATCCAGCTGAGCTATCGGGACAAAATCAGAACGAAGATTATGCCCAAAAGCTGTTTAAAATTACCAAAAGATATTGCTATATTCTCTTTTTTAAGTCGAGATTTTGGTCATATAATATTTTAAATGACATATGTTTCGGAATTATTTCGCTTTATCATCGCAAAATAACATCCCACTTCTTTACATCAACAAAATCATTCAATATGTATTACTTTCGTCGTTTATGCACCCTATTCTATCATTCATGTACTTTTTTCCGTCATTCCCGCGTTGCTTTCTGTCGTCTATGATTGCTTCCATACGTTCCCGCACCTTCCTCCGTCATTCCCGCAACTGAACAACAAGCAAATATCCTCCTCCGTCATTCCCGCGCAGGCGGGAATCCAAGCTAATTAAAGAACTAAAAATATGAAAGCAAGAAAAATAAATAATAAAACATAAAACTCTTTCATAAATACACTATTTTATTTACAAAAGTCTTTTTAGATACCCGCCTGCGCGGGTATGACGGAGGAGGGAGTGATATTTTTGTTTTTTTCACGGGAATGACACAGTGAGGGAGTTATCCTGTTCATGCGGGAATAACGGAGTGCTAATGTTCGCTTGCTTTCATGTATTTGCTTCGCTTGTCGTTCGGTCGCGGGTATGACACAAGAGTGCAAATTTAACCGCCCAATGCCTGTTCTATATCCTCTTTCAAATCCTCTATATTCTCTATACCAACAGAAAGTCTTAGCAGCCCGGGCGTTATATCAAGAGCTGTTTTTTCCTCATGCGAATTGAAAGGATATATGACAAAATAAGGCGACACAATGAGGCTTTTATTATCATGGATATTTGTTGCTCTTCGTATGATTTTAAGTCTATTCATAAAGCGGTACGCCGAGCTTTTGCTTTCAAGTTCAATGCTCAAAATTGACCCTGCATATTTAAACTGTTTTTTTGCTATTTCATAAAACGGCGAACTTTTTAAAAACGGATAATTTACGCTTTTTATCCCTTTTTTGCCCTCCAGCCATGAGGCAAGTTCAAGCGCGTTTTCACAGGCTCTATCTATCCTAAGAGCCATTGTTTCAAGACCTAACGTTTGCAAGTATGCGCTTGTCGGACTTAAAACCGCGCCAAATCCTTGAAAAATCTCTTTTCTGGCTTTGTGCAGAAACGCAAAATGCCCCGCTTTGGCGTAGTTTGACTTTAGATTTTCCGTCTTTTTCCAGTCAAATATGCCATTGTCTATCAAAAGCCCGCCCACGCTTGTGCCTCCTCCTGAGATGAATTTAGTAGATGAGAGTACCTCTATATCCACGCCGAATTTTTTAGCCTCAAACATATAAAACGGTGTTGGAGTCGTATCTACAACCAAAGGAATATTGCGCGTATGAGAAAGCTCGGCTAATTTTTCAAGATTTGCTACTTGAAGCTGCGGGTTGCTTATGCTCTCCAAAAATATCAATTTCACGCTTGTATCAAAAGAGCGCTCAACCACATTTTCGTCCGAAATATCTACAAATTTTACATTTATGCCAAGAGCTGTGAGCGTATTTTGAAAAAATGAGAGTGTATGCCCGAAAAGATATTTTGTCGTTATGATACTCTCACCTGCTTTTACGAGCGTCAAAACAGCAGTAGCAATCGCCGCCATACCGCTGCCAAAAGCCATAACGCCGAGTGAATTTGTGAGGTTTTTCACGCTCAATTCAAAATGTTCGACTGTAGGATTGCTTGACCTTGTATATACATGCCCGATACTTTTTCCTACGGATACATCGTCAATCGCTTCTGCCGTGTCAAACTCAAATGCCGCGTTTTCATACACGGGCATTCTTAAGGCGCCGTTAGCGTCTTTTATGCGTGAACGTGTGTGAAGCGCTTTTGTTATAAATCCTGCCATAAATCTCCTTTGCTATTTGAGTGTAAAATTGACGAAATGTTATCACAATATTATTAAAAAACACCATTAAATCGGTGTTCTTCGGTGATTAAAATCAGCGGATTTTCACTTTAAAACTATCATCTTGCCGCTAAAAGGCATTTTTGAATATTGCGATACAGCTTTGCCAATTATTAAAATCGCAGGCTTGTCGCACATTTTTGCCATCTCCTCAAGTCTGCCCAAATTTCCAATAACCGTTGTTTGCTCTGTGCTGTCTATGCGCGAAACAAAAGCCGATGGAATATCCAAATTTATACCAGTCTCTTCGGCTTTTTGTGTTATTTTTGAAGCAAAACTGTAAGCCATCAAAACTATCACAGTATATGGAAAACCTTTCAAAATATCTATCCAATCGTCATTGAATCTACTCTCTTTTAAATGTGCCGAGACGATTAGAGCGCCTGCTGACAATCCGCGCAGCGTCGGAGTAATACCGCCTGCTAAAGAGCCTGTAAATACGGAACTCACACCGTTTATCATCTCTACGCTCACACCCTCTTGTGTCAAAAATGACGCCTCTTCAAAAACCCGCCCGAAGAGTGCGGGGTCTCCGCCCTTAAGCCTTCCAACGCGAAGTCCTTGTTTGGCGTATTTGAGGAGCATTTCGTTTATCTCATTTTGCGAAAATTTATGACAGCCCTTTTGTTTGCTGACATCTATTTTTATACACTCTTTGGGAAGCAAATCGGTTATCTCTTTGCCCACAAGCGCGTCAATCATAGCAACATCTATGGAGTTTATGGCTTTAAGCGCTTTGATAGTGAGATTTTCAATGCTTCCCGTGCCGCAGCCGATTAAGAGGACTTGAGCGTTTTCATGATGTATATACGTATCGCCGCGCTCTCTTTTGGCTCTCATATTTTCGTAAAATTTTTTTGGTTTTTTACTCACAATGGCAGCTATGAGATTTCGTATAAACTGCGCATATTTAGGCGACGTACCGCTGGTGCCAACTCCCACGCACAAATCGTGATTTTTAAAAATTGCCTGAAAATAAAAGTCGCAAAATTTCGGCATATCCACGCAGTTTAGCAAAAATCCATCTTTTTTTCTGTTTTCCCACAAAAGTTTTGACAACTCTTCGTCTCCTGTGGCATTTACCACAACGTCGCAGTTTTTTGCATGAGAGAGACGAAACGCCTCTTTTATGACCGTTTTGTCGTCAAAATAAGCGTCTTTTATCTCTTTGGCGACTATCAAAAGTTCACAGCCGCCTTCATAAAGATTTTTTGCCTTCAAAGCCGCGCTCTTACCCGCTCCTATAAGCAAAACGGTTTTTGGCGTCAGCGCTATGGGCAAAGTGTTCATTTTTTCCTTATCCTAACAAGCCAATGTCCTTCGCTTTGCTTTTCCTGCTTTAATATCGTATGACCTTCCGAAGCCACGGAACGCGGGACATTATCTATCGGCGCGCCGTCGTCAAGCAGTATCTCCAAAATTTCACCGCTTTGCATTTGCGCTAAATCCATCTTTGTCTTTACAAAATTCATCGGACACGCCACGCCTCTATAATCTTTAAACTTGTTGGCATTTTTGGGTTTCGCTTCAGTTTTGGTCGCGTTTTGCGTTTCAACGGCAAATTTCAGCGAATTGTCCATAGTGTTGTAAAGCGCTATAACCGCTTCTGCCAAATCCGCCGCATCTTTTGTCGCCTTTCCATCCAACAGCGGTTCAAAATCGGCGTTTATTAGACCTGTTTTGATAAAGTGCTTTTTGAAAGCTTCCAAAACTTCTTTTTCACTTCTTGCCTCTTCACCTCTTGTAACAAGCAGCATTCTTGCAGCAAGCAGTCTTATGTTTGTGAGATTTTCATCGTTATGTTCACTTTTCAAAGCCGTACTAAGAGCCTTTTTATCGGCTTCTATGAGGTCATACATGCCAGCACTGCACTCTCCTGCACCTCTTCCTTTTAAAGAGAAAATCTCTTTTGCCGAGTAGTCGTAGTATGGATTTTTATCATCTTCAAAAGAGGGAATTTTGGAGTATTTTTGCGCCAATTCGGATATCTTTTGCTCACCTTCCTTATCTATCCATTGCGCAAAACTTTCGTAATCTTTTTTGATATTTATCCAAAAACTCAAAAGTTCCGCTGTAAATGATGGTAAATGATATGCGCTTATATCAGCTATTTTTTTGCCAAACCGCGTGATATTTTCACCTGTTTTTGCGCCTGCAAGTATATTGTAGGCAGGATACGGATTTGCTCCTTCGCGCAATACTTTGCCGAAAAATCCGAGGTCTGCTATAGCGTGTCTGCCGCAGCTGTTCGGACAGCCGGACATATGGATTTTGAAACCTTTGAGTTCGTCAAGATTTATATTCTCTTTTACAAGTTTTGCTTCAATGGCTTTTATCGCTCCGCGCGGTATGGTTATGCCAAGCTGACATGTGGCGGCTCCCGTGCAAACCACGCTGTCTCCGATAACAGCGGGTTTTGTTACAAGCGGCGATATCTCTTTTAAAAGCGGGTAGAGCGAGATTAACTCATGTGCAAGAAGATTTCTAATATATATATTTTGGTCGCTTCCAAATCTTAAAACATCTCTGCCATCTGCTATTTTCTCAAGCCGCGTTCCAAGTTCTTTGGCTTTTGCCGCGTCCAAATCTCCTAAAGAGAGCGGGACTTTAGCGCAAAAATAGCCTTCTTGTCTTTGCGTATATACATATCGTTCCCACCAAAGTTTCTCTTCGCCGCTTAGTTTTGGAATATCGCTTTTTATCGGTGTAACTTCAGGTAATTCTCTTAACTCAATCTGCCAATTTCCATCATTTTTGACTTTCTCTATCTTAGCGTTTACAAGCTTTCTAAACTCCTCTTCGCCAAGTTCTTCAAACAAAAATCTAAGCCTTGCGGCGTGTTTATTTTTCCTGTTGCCTTTTTCGTCAAAAACCTCTTTAATGGCTTGAGAGAGCAGAAAAATCTCACTCTCATGCAAAAAGTCAATAAATCTGTGTCCAGTTTTTGACTTTGCTCCCATACCGCCCGCTACAAAAACGCTAAAGCCTTTTTTGCCATCTTTTATTTTGGCGATAAATCCGACATCTATAAGTACCGCTCCGCCGCTATCCGCACTGCTTCCGCTGAAAGCTATCTTGTATTTTCGCGGAAGCGCATACGAATCTTTTTTCTCAAGCATTTTTGAGCTAAGAGCAAGCACATGCGGCGTTACGTCAAAAACTTCATCTCTTGCAATTCCAGCATATGGGTCTGCCGTGATGTTTCTTACAGTATTTCCGCCGCCGCCTCTGCCCGTAAGTCCTATATTGTGCAAAACTTCAATTATGCTTAAAAAATCCTTGAGTTTGACGTAATGCAGCTGCACGCCGCCTCTTGTCGTTACATGTAAGATGGAATTTGCCTGTTTTTGCGAAAGATTTGACAACTCTATGAGTTGTTTTGGCGTGATAACTCCGCCGCCAAGCTTCACTCTTACCATGTATGTGTCGCTCTCTCGCTGTTCGTAAATGCCAAACGGCACGCGAATCGTCTTAAATGCAAGCGCATCCAAAGAGCCGTTCAAAAAGTCGTTATACTGCCTTTTAAATGTCTCAAAGTCATTTTCTACCGATTTTGGAATAATATATCCGCTCATTGTAAAACCTCCACTTCCTCATTTGCAGCTTCGCCGCTTTTTATCTTAAATGATTTAAGCTGCGGCGTATCCTGCGCTAAAGAGATGATTATATAACTGATATTTGGGTCGAACGCCAGCCTTATATCTTCATGCGACGGGCGTGCGGGTGTTACGGGGTGCGAATGATAGCAGGCAATGAGGCGAAGTCCGAGTTTGGCGGCATCCTTGAAGGCGTCAAACTGCTCTTGTGGTATAAAACTGAAATGTTCTTCACTGTTATCCGCATTTGTCATCTCATATATGGCTTTTACTTCCTCTCCAGCTCCTGCCAAATATCCGCAAGCCTCTATCGGTGCTTTACTTTGTGCATGTTTTATCATAGCGTCGTATATATTTTTTGGGATTTTTATCATTTTTTCACCTCACACACAGCTTGCTCATAATCTTGCAAATGCGTTATACCATTCTCGCCGCAGACTCTGCATTTTGGATTTTTGGCAAGCTTGACGCTTCTAAACGCCATATTTTTTGCATCAAAGCTGAGTAGTTTGTCATATAGCGGCGTGCCTACTTCAGTGATAAATTTCAAAGCTTCGGCAGCTTGTATCGTGCCGAGCATTCCAGCAACTGCTCCAAGTATTCCAGCGCTTGAACAGGTAGGCACAACGCCGACAGGCGGAGGAGCATTAAATACACACGCATAGCAGGCGCTTTTGTACGGATTTATTGTCATGGTTTGACCTGAAAATCTCAAAATTCCTCCGTGTGAATATGGTTTATTTGCCAAAACACACGCATCGTTTATCAAAAACTTAGTCGCAAAATTATCCGTGCCGTCTATCACAAAATCATAAGGCTTGATAATCTCCAATATATTTTCCGCACTTATCATAGTATGATATGTATTTACTTTCACATACGGATTTATAGAGAGCATCTTTTGCTTTGCGGATTCAACTTTTGGGATACCAACATCGCTTGTTGAGTGTATGATTTGGCGCTGAAGATTGCTTGTATCCACTACGTCGCCGTCTACTATACCTACTTCACCAACGCCGGCTGCCGCAAGATAAAAGGCTATCGGAGAGCCAAGACCGCCCGCGCCCACAATCAAAACTTTGGCGTTTATTATCTTCTCTTGCCCCTCTATGCCGACATCTTCCAATATGATATGTCTTGAGTATCTCTCAAGCTCCTCGTCACTCCACTCTCTCACGCTCCACCGCCCATGAAGTACAAAAAGTTGATAACGTCGCCGTCTTTTAAAAATGTACTTTCATATTCGTGCTGCCTTAAAAATTCGTCGTTTAACTGCACGGATACCATATCTGGCATCTCCACTTTTTCAATTTTTAAAAGTTCTGCCGTTGAGAGTTTGTCTTGTAAAAACTCTTTTGTTTCACCATTGATATTAATCTTCATTTTTTCTCCTGTTTTTATATTTGATACAAAATCTGATTTTGGTCTGTAAATCTGTGCGGAAAGTGCTTTTTCAAAAGTGCAAAAAGCTCCTCCTCAAAATCGCCTTTTTCCGCGTTTTGTTCGGATATGCTCTCAAGAACTATCCCGCCGCCCGCCGCGTCATAATTGTCCACCAAAACAAATCTTCCCAAAACAGCATTGTCATAAAATGCCGAAAGCGCTATTGGGTGCGACAATGAGAGTATCACGCTGCCGCACTCATTTTTTTTCAAATCGCTGTGCTCTTTGCCGATTTGTTCGTCTCCCAAGACTTTTTCTACCTTTTCAAGCTGTGCGGTTACTTTTGCAGAGCCAAGTTTAAAAAGGTAGTTTTTGTGAAAAACCAGCGGGTGATGTCCAAGCCAGATGAGGTTCGCGCGTATCTTTGAAGTTACATGAACTGAAGCATTTTCATCTGCTTTTATCATTACTTCGCCGCTTTTTACATAAATCTCCTCTTTTAGCGTAAAAGCCGCCGCTTCGCCGGTTTTGGCTTTTGTCTTTTCAGGCGCATTCCAAACCTCTATATTTTTTATGTGAGCCTCTTTGTTTGAGGGCAAAAATCTAACAAAATCGCCTGTTTTAATTTCGCCGCTTACAATATTACCGACATAAATCCTGCGTTCATCATTGTCGTTGCTGAAACGGTAAATATCCTGCAAAGGCATTGCAAAAAACAGATCTTCATTTGAGGGCAGATTGTGGAAGCTGTCTAACGCTTCAAGTATTGTTTTGCCTTGATACCATGCCATTTTTGAAGAGAGATGTACGATATTTTCGCCCTCTCTTGCACTCACTGGAATAAAAGCGGAAGGCTTTACATTTAAACTATCCAAAAACTCTCCATACTCGTTTTTAATCTTTCTGAAAGCCTCTTCGCTGTAATCCAGCGCATCAAGTTTATTAACCGCGACCAAAACCTGCGAAATACCAAGCAAGGAGAGTAAAAGCCCGTGTCTTTTGGAGTTTTCAGCCACGCCCTCAACAGCGTCTATAACAAGTACGGCTGATACTGCGCGTGATGCTCCGCTTAGCATATTTCTCAAAAACTCAATGTGTCCGGGCGCATCTATGATAACATATTCTCTTAATTTACTTTTGAAAAAAATCCTAGCGCTGTCTATCGTGATACCTTGTTTTTGCTCATCTTCAAGGGCATCAAGGAGCATTGAGTATTCAAAAACTCTGCCGTTTTTTTCGCATGAATTTTTCACACCCTCCAATTTCCCCTGCGGAAGCGAAGCAGTATCTGCCAACAATCGTCCCACAAGCGTGCTTTTCCCATGATCCACATGTCCTGTTATGACGATATCCATGCGCTCTTTTTCGTTAAATAAGATATTTTGTCCGCCCATCGCGTCTATTCCTTTTTATTTTTTGCAATTCATATTACACAAGTTTTTTTAAATTCTGCCATTAAAATGACAACCCGCTGCGTAAACATATAAAACGAATTTGACTGATTAAATATTGTATCGTTTATTTTTTTGATATATTTGAATATATTTTGCAATTTAACCTTCTTTTTTGGATTCCAGCCTTCCCTCGCGATATGCACTTACTTCGTAAGCTTGTCGTTCGGTCGCGGGAATGACGTAAGGGCGGGCAGATTTTTGTCTGTCCGTAATACTCGCGCAAGAATGACAATCCACTCCGTCACTCCTGTGAAAATAAGCAAATCTCTTTCGGCTTGCCGAAATGTTTCTCTGAAAACAGGTGTCCAAAAAATTATTTACAAGAAAGATATTTCTTTCTAAATTATAATTCATAATTGTTCTCATATTTTTATAATTCTCAAT
>JAISNG010000025.1 GCA_031276365.1 Campylobacteraceae bacterium
CCAAGAACCTTTACGATACTCTCCGCTTCATCTTTTGTCAAAATGCCCTGTTCCGCCAGCATTTTGGCGTGTGCGGTTGAGCCTTCTATATCTTCTTTGTAGAGCTTTTTATCAAACGGTAAGGAGGCGTTAAACTCGTTTAAAAGTTCCGACGCCTCCTTTTCAAATACTCCCGATCTGGATTTTGCCATTGAATATTCCTAAAATTTAGCTTGTTTATATCAGTTTTGGTCCGGCTTTTGAGTAGTCAAACTCGCTGTTTTGCGTTACATATTTTTTGAAATTTTTGATAAACATCTCCGCCAGCCTGACTCTTGTTTCGTCATATTGGGTTTTATCGCTCCATGCATTGCGCGGATTTAAAATAGCGCCGTCAACTCCGTTTAGGGATTTTGGGATTTGCAGATTGAAAACATCCAAAACTTCATATTCGTTATCATTGATACTGCCGTCAAGGATAGCATTTATGCAGCTTTTTGTAGCCTTTATACTCATGCGCTTGCCAACGCCGTAAACCCCGCCGCTCCAGCCCGTATTTACCAAAAATACATTGACTTGATGTCTGTCTATCTTTTCGCCCAAAAGTTTTGCATAATCAGTTGGATGCAAAGGCAAAAAGGCTTCGCCAAAACACGCGCTAAAAGTCGCCACAGGCTCCGTGATGCCTCTTTCAGTTCCTGCGACTTTTGCCGTGTATCCGCTCAAAAAGTAATACATCGCCTGTTCTTTATTTAGCTTTGACACGGGCGGCAAAATGCCAAACGCGTCCGCGGTTAAAAAGATGATATTCTTAGGATGTCCTGCCATAAGGCTTGGTTCGTGATTTTTGATATGTTCTATTGGGTATGAAACTCTCGTATTTTCTGTCTTTCTTGCATCTGCAAAATCAACAACGCCGTTTTTATCTACAACCACATTTTCAAGCAGCGCATCTCTTTTAATTGCTTCGTAGATTTCAGGCTCATGTTTTGGGTCAAGGTTTATACATTTTGCGTAACATCCGCCCTCAAAATTAAACACCCCCTCGTCATCCCAGCCATGCTCATCATCGCCTATCAGTTTTCGTTTCGGGTCCGTAGAAAGAGTTGTCTTGCCCGTACCTGAAAGTCCAAAAAAAAGTGCTGTATCACCCTCTTCACCGACATTTGCGGAGCAGTGCATAGAGAGTTTGCCTTCCAGTGGAAGCCAATAATTCATCATTGAAAAGATGCCTTTTTTCATCTCTCCGCCATACCATGTGCCGCCTATGACCGCAATATTGTCCTCCACATTGAAAATTACAAAAACTTCGGAGTTTAGCGCATTTGCTTTATAATCCTCATTTGTGCATTTGCATGCATTATAAACCGTAAAGTCAGGTTCAAAGTTTTTTAATTCTTCGCTTGTTGGACGTATAAACATATTTTTCACAAAGTGCGCCTGCCACGCCACTTCCGTAACAAATCTAACCCTTTTTCTGCTCGCCAAACTTGCTCCGCAGTAAGCATCTTGTACGTATATTTCCTTATTTGAAAGTTGTCTTTTTGCTTTTGTCAGTAATTCATCAAAAAGCTCTTTTGTGATGGGTTTGTTGATATTCCCCCAAGCTATATATTTTGAGGAAGGCTCCTGCCTCACAAAATACTTGTCCTTCGGACTTCTGCCTGTAAAGATTCCCGTATCGACCGTAAATGCTCCAAGCGTTGTTTCCGCGCCTTCATTGTTTTTTACTTCATGTTCAAAAAGTTCTTGATAACTCAGGTTATAAAAAATTTTAATTATATTTTCTATTCCCAGCTCTGCGATTTTGTTTATATCTAAACTCATCTTTCGCCTTTAATTTATTGTAGCCAAAGCGGCTTTTGAACGCTTAAACTCAGTAAGTTATTAAGCGATAAATTTTCGGAATTATAGACTATATTAAGTAGCATATTGCTTAAATTCCATAATAAATACCATTAAAAGTGCGCGCGGTTTAAGCAAAACACGCGCGCCAAGTTTGAATTAATGCAACTTAGTGGTGTTGCATATGGGAGGCTGGTTCGCCTTGAAATATATAAGGGTCAGCCATACCTGCTATCATTGCTATATGCCCAAACACCAAAAACAGAGCTACAAAAGTTACGTGCAACGCAAGTTTATCTCTTGCACTTTTTTTACGCGCCAAAAGTCCAAGCTCAAGAAGAGCAACCAAAATAAGCGGCACTCCGCTAAGTAAATACGTACCAACCGCCGTAATATCTATGATTCCACGCCATTCGCCCTGCTTTGTAATCGGTACAACAGCATTTATCAATAGATAGATTATTACGCCGAGAAAATATATGCCGACAACGATACCGACAAATCTGTTGAGTTTGCGAAGCGCACCCTCAAATCGTCCGGTGTAGAGCAGGTAAAGCTCGCTTATTGCGAGTGTTTCAGCCAAAATAACAGGCACAGCCATAAAAATCAAAAGATTCCAAGGCTGATTTGATGCCAACAACTCCATGTAGTGTGTCATATTCATTTAAAAACTCCTAAAAATAGATTTATTCGTGCAAAAAAGCGCAAATTCTTAAAAAATAAAATTTGTAACTGTTTTAGGAGTACTGTTTTGGAGGATGGTAAATCTCTAAGATATCGAAGTAATGGTATATCACGGGTTTGAAGGCTATCTGTTTGTCAAAGACAATCTCCTCTTCTTCAAAATCCTCAAACTCAAACATGAACGTTACGCTATAGCAACAAAGTTTTATATTTTGCACGCCGTATTCGGTATTGTCATGTGATTTAGCATCATGAACGCACTCTGCGTTGTATGATATCGGTTCGGATACCGTCTTGGTGTGTGCAAAAGCTAAATTGCTATTTAAAATAAAGAGTACGCAAAGTAAAAGCGCACCTATTTTTTTGCATTTTGGACGATATCCCATTTTATTTATCCAATGGCGCATAAAGCTCCGCCGCCCTCTACCGCCTGCCCCTGCGATACGAAAATCTTTACTACAGTACCGCTTTTGGGCGCGCTTATCTCTGTTTCCATCTTCATCGCTTCAAGCAAAAAGAGTATCTGCCCCTCTTTAACGCTCTCACCCTCTTTAACAAAGATTTTTGAAACAGAACCCGGAAGTTCGGCTTTGACTTTGAGGGCGTTTGCATCTGCAACATCATCGCTTTTTGCTTCCTCTTTAGGCTCTTCTTTGGCAAGGTCGGAAGACTCTCCTGCGCTTGCCGCAACTTTTGTGATTTTGCTCACATCAATCGCCGTACCATCTCCCTCAACGACCTGTACATCGTATTTTTCGCCATTAACCACAACGGTATATGAACCCACTGAGCTTTTGTCGCTCTTTGAAACGGAGGTTTGCTTTGTTTCTTGAGGAGCGGCTGCATTGGTATGTTTGCGCACATTCACCTTCGCTTCGCCCTTTAAAAACGCTAATCCCTTCTCTTTGCAAGCCGCAACGATAAATATATTTTCATCTGTAGCTTCAATGCCTGCCTCTTCAAGCTGATGTCTTACATAAAGAACCGTTTTTGTAATATCCTTATCAGCTATATCAACAGGGTCTTCGGTAGTTACGGGCAGATTTAACTGCTCGGAAGCGATTTTGATGATATCCTCATTTGGTTGTACCGGAGTTTTGCCAAAATATCCCAAAACCATTCTGCCGTAACCATCGGCTATCTTTTTCCACTTGCCGAACATAACGTTGTTAAAAGCCTGCTGGAAATAAAACTGTGAAACGGGAGTTACACTCGTACCGTATCCGCCAAGCTCTACAACCTCTCTCATGGCTTTTATCACATCTGGGAATTTGCCTAAAATATTATTATCTCTCATCATTTGAGTATTGGCAGTAAGTGCTCCTCCTGGCATCGGAGAAAATGGAATCAACGGTAAAACCTGTGTAGCTTCGGGCGGGAAAAAGTAATCCTTCAGACAATCTCTTAAGACCTCTTCATATTGCAGTATTTTATCCAGCTCAAGTCCGCCCAAATCATAATCCTTGCCTTTTACAGCATGAAGCAGCGTCAAAATATCAGGCTGGCTTGTTCCTCCGCTCACGGGAGCGGCAGCCAAATCAATGCCGTCCACGCCGGCTTCCAGCGCAGCTAAATAACAAGCCACACTTACGCCAGCCGTTTCATGTGTATGAAGTCTTACATGTGTACCCTCAGGAAGCAGTTTTTTTGCCATTTTGATAGTTTCATACACTTTTTGC
>JAISNG010000034.1 GCA_031276365.1 Campylobacteraceae bacterium
TATATATATATATATATATATTAGCAAGACAATTAAAATTTCGAAGTTTCAATATATTCCGCTAATGTGTTTTTATAAATATAATATATATAAAATTGCTAAATTTATATATAAATTTAAAAAATTATATTTTTTTGAATTGATTAAAAATTTCAGCAGAAAGAGCAAATATTTTCAGTCAATATCTTTATGTTACTTTTGTTTTCTTTGGTTTCCCGTTTTCTCGCACGACAGGCTCTTTGCCTGTCGTTGCTGCAGGTGTGATTATAATCACCCCTCCCACCATATACCTGCGAAAACGGGAATCCAAAGAGAATATAACCACAAAATAAAATAATTTTTACTTCCATGAATATGATGTTCGTTTATTTTTGCATAAAAGATACACTATTGCCGCAAGGGCAGGGAGGTTTATTTTGTGATACGGCGTTTGTCATACGAACACTTAAGTTAGGGACCGCCTGTTATCCTGCTTGTTGAACGTCTATTATGTGATTAAAAAATATATAAGAATAAATCGCGCTCATCACTGACGTAATATATAATACTTTATGATATTTTTGCAATCAGTAATGCGTTAAGCGCGGCGGCAACTATAAAGCGCAATGTTAAGACATTAAAAGGTATTCAATAACAGTAACTGCATAATAAAGTGGCACTATAAATAGCATTTTTTTAAAAAAGTCTATTAAAAGAGCTTGCATATTGTATCCTTAAGTATAAAAGTAAAGAATTTTATCAAAAAAACGTAAAAACACAAATTCCTGCTTTCGCATGCATGTGTGTAAGTTGATATCTATTTTACACTTTTTTACCATATCGCGCGCTTTTTTATGACATGACGCATAACACGAGAACAAGCAAAACTACAAACAATACAAAGCATAACCTGCCCAGTGAAGCAAACAAGCGCACCTTTTAGACCGATGAGGTAGCAATCAAATATTATATCAACTCATATTTTTACAGACTTGAGAGAATAGGGCGGACTTCATGTTTTATGAACTTAATGCCATTGTTCGCACATGCAAGATGAACGGCGCGATAGACGAAACTGTCATAAACATAAAAAATATTGTTATTTTTTAAGCTGTTTGGCGAAAAACTCTCTTACGTCGTCTGTGAGTTTTGTGGGTTTGAAGTCTTTCACAAAAACTATCAACATTTTTGCACAAAAAAGCTTTTCATCGCCTCTATAGATAGTGTGCAAAACACTGACGCTTGCGCCCTTTAGTTCCAAAATATCTGTCTTAACATCCAGCAAATCGCCAAGATACGCCGGCTTAAAATATTCCGCATCTATATGTTTTACGACAAAATGGCAATTATCTTCACCAAGTTTTTTGCCGTCGTCATAAAACATTTGGCTTCTTGTGCGTTCGCAATACTTGATGTAATTTGTGTGATATACTACTCCGCCAGCATCCGTATCTTCATAATATACTCTTATTTGCAAGTTCGCTCCTTGAAAAATCGGGTTTTATGCAAGTCATAAAACCACGTAAAATTTTAATCTCTATCTGCCGAATATTTTCCGCCGCCCAAAAAGAAAATCGCCGCAGAGCTAAAGAGGTAAAAATAGACAGTTTCAAGCGCTAATCCGCCGTGTTCACTCAAGGCAAATATACTTGAAGAGTGCGCCAATATTATAATAAATATCATATTTATCGCAAGCACCAGCGCAGCAAGTCTTGTTTTAAAACCAACAATAAGCAATAAAGGCGCTAAAATTTCGCCGACATATACGCCGTAAGCGAAAAATTCGGGGAAAATAGAGGCTGATAACATTCCTTTTATCCCGTCTATACCGCCCAATTTACTAATACCATGAGCTAACATAAGCCCGCCAACCAATAACCTTAAAATCAACTTTCCTATATTTGAACTGTTAGCATATGTGCCAATCGGACAAGACATATTCACTCCTAATTAGATTTTGTACGAAATAATAGCCAAAATTATCCAATTCAAAGATTAAAAAAATGTACAAAACAGCCTGTTTTAAACATTTTTTATTACAATTGCACTATGAGAATAGACAAATATTTAAACTGTGTCAATGTTACAAAGCGCCGAGCTGTTGCGGAAGATATGTGTAAAAACGGTGTCGTGAGCATCAACGGCAAAGTTGCCAAACCATCAAAAGATGTGCATGTAGGCGACATTATAACGATAGAGTATTTGCAAAAAATCGTAAAATATGAGGTTTTGCAGATACCAAACACAAAAACTATCTCAAAAACCGAACAAAGCAGTTATATAAAGGAAACAATATGAATTTTTTGGAAGCAAAAAAAGCGTTTGCCGCACTTTTTCAAAACGAACTTAGCGAGTGGGAGGCGAGGGCGCTTTTGACCACGCTTCATGAAAGCGGAGAAAATGAAGAGGAGATAGCCGCCGCCGCTACCGTTATGAGAAGCCATTCCATAAGGCTTTCGATTCCTTTTGAGCTTCAAAGCAAGATAATAGATATAGTAGGCACAGGCGGAGATAAAAGCAAAAGTATAAATATATCCAGCACATCCGCCATCATTTTAGCTTCGCTTGGCTGTTATGTCGCAAAACACGGCAACAGAGCGATAACGAGCAACTCTGGAAGTGCGGACATGCTGGAAGCCATAGGCATAAACTTGAGCATTCCCGTAGAGGGGCAGATAAAGATGCTTGAAGAGACAAATTTTACGTTTATGTTTGCGGTAAACCACCATCCTGCTATGTCTTACATAATGCCGATTAGGAGGAGTATCCCGCATCCGACTATCTTCAATATCATAGGTCCGCTGTGCAATCCTGCAGGCGCTAAAAAAGGGCTTATAGGCGTTTTAAATCCGAATTTTAATATCAAAATAGCAAATGCGCTGAAACTTTTGAACAGTATTTCCGCTTTGGTCGTAAGTTCAAATGACGGAATGGACGAGATAAGCGTAAGTGCGGTTACGAAAGCTGCGATGTTGAAAAATGATAAGGTAACCGAATTTGAGATAGACCCGCAAAAATACGGCATAAAAATCTCAAGCAAGCAGGAGGTTATCGGCGGAGATGCTGTACAAAATGCCAAAATAGCCCTTGATACTCTGACAAACAAATTAAGCGGAGCAAAACTTGATATAGTGCTTATAAATACTGCTTTTGCGCTTGTTTTGGATGATAAGGCGAGGGACGTTCAAGAGGGGATAGAAATGGCAAAAATGGCGGTACAAAGCGGCAAAGCCAAAGAAAAACTTGACGAAATCATTAAATTTTCGCGTATGTTTTAGTTTTTATGTATAAAAAATTATGATAAATGTGCCTAAAATGATAGAATTTGAGTTGAAAAAAAGTGAGATAGACAT
>JAISNG010000059.1 GCA_031276365.1 Campylobacteraceae bacterium
TAACATCGTGCTGCGCCATACACATGCTATTTGCCGTCTTCTTTGTTTTGCTTATCAAGATGTGAAAAAACACAAATTTCAGCGCGAAGCGGCGGCGGTGTGATTTGAAAGTTTTAAACACGATATAAGTAAGGACGGGGTATAATCTCCCCTTACTTTTTATGGCTGGGTAGCTCAGCTGGTTAGAGCGCTGGTCTCATAAGCCGGAGGTCGGGAGTTCAAGTCTCCCCCCAGCTACCATACAAAAATCACCTAAACTTAAATGACTTCAAAAGTTCACATATTGTACGACGGATAAAAAATAAAAATATGATTAGTCAATATATTTTTACAAACATAAAAAAAGATAAAACTATTTGCATGTAAAAAATATTTTCAAAAAGGAATTGATTTTATATCGGAATTAGTCTAAAATAGCACTTAAGTTTTATATAGGTGGATTTGTTTGCATGAGAAAAATAGTTTTTGTTTTAATCGGAATTTTGACAACCGCAATATATGCTACCGATGTTGATGAAGCTTTTGAAGCTCTAAAAAACGGCGATGATGCAAAAGCGGTAAAACTTTACAAAAAAGCATGCGAGAGCGAAAATATGTCAGGCTGTACGGGTTTGGGCGTTATGTATTGGTATGGTTCGGGCGTAAAAAAAGATATACACAAAGCCGTTGAAATTTTCAAGAAAAGCTGCGGTGGCAAAGATGCCGAAGGGTGCAATAATTTAGGATTTATGTATGAACAGGGCGAAGATGTGGAGGAGGATATCAACAGAGCGCTTGAATATTACGCCAAAGCGTGCGAGTTGAAACTGGAAGTAAGTTGTAAAAATTATAGGGATTTAAAAAGCGAAACTGAATAAAAAAGAGAATAAAAAAGCATTTGCGCACCAAAAACGCGGAATGCTTATTTTTTATTTTAATCCGCTGTAATTTCCATAGTCAATCTTTGTACAAATGTTGCATGATTTTTTATAAGATTCTAAAGCTTTGTTGGTATTTTTTCTACTCTAATTGCCCATTTCGTAGAGCAAGCCAAGATTATAGCATTTAATCATATTATTTGCCATCGCAGGCTTTTTTATAAAGATTTGCCGCTTTGACAGTCCTTTGACGTTTTATACAGTAAGCTGAGATTGTTGCACGCTTTTTCATAAAATTCGACTTATTTGGTATAGTTTACTCAACGCCGCTTTCCGCAACATTTCAAGACTACTGCATGCTTTCGCATCATCTTTGGCGCAGATTTTGCCATACAATTCTGCCGCCTTGTCATAATCTTGTCCAACGCCGTCCCTTTTTCATACAATATTGTGAGATTGCAGCAGGCGTCATGCATGGTTTTTGCCACAGATTTTTTGTAAAGTTCTGTTGTTTTTTCAAAGTTTTGAGCCATGCCATATCCAAGGTCATACATTGTCCCAAGCTATAGCAGGCTTTGTACTTTTCATTGCTCTATGCTTTTTCATAACTGTCTTCATCATCTGTCTATTTAGCTTCGTCAAAATCATCGGCAAATGCACAGAGTATGAACAGTGCGGCTAAAATCTAAATGAGCGTTTCATAGTTTGACATCTTTTAAGTTATGAATTTAATTTTTTAACTCTTTGTAATTGCTGCACCCGATATCAATTCCAATCTCACATGCTTTCTCGTAAAGCTCGGAAGCTTTATTTTTATTTTTTTTCACGCCGTTGCCCATTTCGTAGAGCACGCCAAGATTGTTGCATGAGAGACCATGGTCGTTATTGCATGCGTTATCATAAAGTTTCGCCGCCTCTTTATAACTGCTTTTTACACCATTTCCATCTTCGTAAAGTATTCCGAGATTGTAGCAGGCATCCAAGTCATCTTTGGCGCATGCTTTTTTGTATAGTTTTGCAGACATTTTGTAGTCCTGTTTAACGCCATTGCCGTCTTCGTAAAGTATTCCAAGATTGTAGCATGAAGTCGCATAATCATTATCGCATGCTTTTTTGTATAGTTTTGCAGACATTTTGTAGTCTTGTTTAACGCCGTTGCCGTCTTCGTAGAATATCGCAAGGTTGTTGCAAGAATCCAAGTCATTCTTATCACAGCCTTTTTTATAGAGTTCGGCGGCTTTTGCATAATTTTGTTTGGCGCCGTTACCATTTTCATACAGCAAAGCGAGATTGTAGCAGGCATCCAAGTCATCTTTGGCGCATGCTTTTTCATAAAGTTTTATGGATTTTGTGTAATCTTGTTCAACGCCGTTGCCCTCTTCATACAATAAAGCGAGATTATAACAAGAGTCCGTATTGCCCTTGTCGCAGGCTTTTTTGTAAATACCAGCCGCTTTTTCAAAGTTTTGGTCTATACCATCTCCAAAGTCATACATCGTTCCTAAACTAAAGCAGGCTTTCAAGTTTCCGCTGTTGCATGCTTTCTCGTAAAGCTTAGCCGCCTTTTCATAGTCGCCTTCATCATCTGCCTTTTTTGCTTCGTCAAAATCATCGCCGAACGAAAACGCGCAAAATATGGAGAGTACAGCCAATATCTTAAATATATTTTTCATATTTAACACCTTTTTTATAAAATTCTGAAATTATACTAATCCAAAACTTATTTTATACTTTTTTATGCTTTGAACTTTAAAATGATTACTGCGCTTTAAGCCATCTGTTTTGTTCGTCAATCAAAAAGGAGATTTTTTTATAATCTATATTTTTTTCTTTGACCATCTTGAAAAGCGCCATCAAAGGGCTTATACAACAGCCGTTACTACAAAGTGTTACTAACTTTTTAGCCTTTTTGTAGGGCAGATTTGGGTCTGCTTCGTAAAAAATCAGCGCAGCCTCTTTGATTGTTCTATTTGAACATTCGCAGATAATTTTATCTTCAATATTTTCCATGAAAAGCCCCGAAATAAAGCTCTTTCAGCTCGTTTTTGCTCAAAACTTTTTTGCGTTTTGTAACTATTTCGCGCACTTTGGGCAAAATAGTATTTATAATCGCGCTGTCAACCTCAAACCCCATTTTTTTGATGTAAAATTCAAGCGTTGAACTGCCCGAATGCTTACCTATGGGAAAATTTCGCTTCAAACCTACGCTTTTTGGCGAAAATGCTTCGTAAGTTTTTTCATTTTTTATTATACCGTTTACATGTATACCTGATTCATGTGCAAAGATGTGTTTGCCGACGATGGGCATATTGGGTGAGATTTTGTATTTTGAGGCGTTTTGGACAAGTTTTACGAGGTTTTGTAAGACGGCGGGATTTACCTCTCTTTTTTCGCCGAAAAGCTCTTTGGCTGCCATCAATATCTGTTCAAAGCTCGCATTTCCAGCTCTCTCTCCAAGACCTATAACGGTTGTATTGAGGCTCAAAGCGCCTGCTTCAACTCCGCTTAGGGCATTTGCAGTAGCCATGCCAAAGTCATTGTGTGTGTGCATCTCTATATCCAGAAGTTTTAAACCCGATAGGTATGAGATATTTTCATAAATCTGATGCGGCTTCATGATGCCCACGGTATCACAGTATCTAAACCGTTTTGCACCAAGTTCAAGCCCAAGTTCCATAACCTCTTTTAAAAACAGCGGGTCGGCTCTGGAGCTGTCCTCGCCGCCTATGCAGACAAAAAGACTTTCCTGTTTTGCCAATGTGAGGCTTTTTTCAAGCTGTTTTAAAACTTCGGATTTGTCGCTTTTGTATTTTGCCTCTATCATTATATCCGATACGGGTATGGACAAATCAACGGCTTTTACTCCGCACTCCAAAGAGCTTTGCAAATCGCTCTGCGTTGCTCTATTCCATGTCATTATCCGAATGGGCAGGCGCATGGAGAGTATCTCTTTTATATCGTTTTGCTCTTTTTTACCCATAGCAGGAATACCGATTTCCAACTCGTCCACGCCCGCTTCAAACAGAGCATTGGCGATTTTAAGCTTCTCTTTTGTATTAAAAGCTACATAAGGCGCCTGCTCGCCGTCCCTTAGCGTCGTGTCGTTTATCAGCATGCCTGCAGCTTTTCAAAACCGAAATGTTTTCTTACGGCTTTTAGCACAGATATCTCTATAGGTTCGTTCGCGTAATCCTCATCGCAGATGAGTTTGATATCCTCAAGCTCTTTTTTCGGGCAGTCGCCGATTTTTTGCGTGAGAAGTATATCGCAGTCGGATAACGCCTGTTTTATCTCGTCTATGACGTAGGTTCCGCATCCAACGGGACCTTTGCAGTATGATGTTTCAACGCGTCTGTGTGTGATGAATTTGATAGCTTTATCGCCCGCTTCGTATATCAAAAACTCTTTTGCGCTTCCGAAATGGTCGTTGATAAGTCCGTTTGACTCGGAAGTTACCGCAACAAGTTTTGTTTTGCCCGTGGAACTTAATTCGTATCTTTTGGCATCTTCCATCAGCGCTTTTTCATTTGCCGCTTTTAAAATACCGCGCCATTGTTCTATCTTTTCGTGTGCTTTGCGTCTTTTGTTGATGTCATAATGGATTTGAAGATCTTCAAAACTTTTATCCGTAAAATCGCTTTTGAAAAATTCATCGCTTCTATCTTCGCCCAAAAGTCCTACAGCATCTGCTCTGCATTGTCTGCAATGGCGCATAAGTTTTACGTCTATTTCGCACGCCTCCTGCACTCTCATCAAAAGTTTATGGTCTGTGCTTTTTATGCCCTCAAGTCCGAATTTTGTGCCGTGTTCGGGCTTTGAGATGAGCGGCATAACGTTAAATATAAATACCCCCATCTCCTTTACTTTTTTGGCGACTTTTGGCAGCTCGTCTTCGTTTATGTTTGGTATCAATACGGAGTTCACCTTGACTAAAATATCATTTTTGACCAAAAGTTCAATACCCTTAAGTTGTTGGCGCAAAAGCGTTTTTGCAGCCTCTTCGCCTTTGTATCGTTTGCCCTCGTAATATACCCATGGATAGATTTTGGCTCCGATTTTGCCGCTCTCATCGACGCTGTTTAGGGTTACGGTTATATGTTCTATGTTATATTTTAGTATCTCGTTTATGTGTTTTTCTATATTTAAACCATTTGTTGAAAGACAGAGTTTGACATCGGGTGCGTAATGCTGCAAAAGGCGGAATGTTGCAAATGTCTGTTTTGGATTTGCCAAAGCATCTCCTGGTCCTGCTATGCCGACAACGCTTAATTGTTGTATGCTGCCGCCGACATAAAGTACTTTTTTGACCGCCTCTTCGGGGGTTAGTTTGTAACTTGTAACGCCTGGTCTGCTTTCGTTTGAACAGTCATATTTTCTGTTGCAGTAGTTGCACTGTATATTACAAGCAGGTGCGATAGCTACGTGGATTCTGGCGTAATGCTGATGCGCATTTTGCGAATAACATGGATGGTTGTTAATCTTTTTAAGTATATTTTCCTGCAATTTTGCTTGGGTTTGCGTACAGCTGCAACTCATTGTAAATCCTTTAACGGTTTTAATTACAAACTATCTTGCATAAACTATTCCGTAAAATTGCGGATTTTAAGATTTTTTGTGTAAGAACCTCTGCATCCAGAGCGGAGGATTTGTGTTTTTCATATTTAGGAGTTTGTTTAGAGCATCTTTTATGAGTTCATTATCTTTTTGGACGCTAAGCACAAAAATG
>JAISNG010000078.1 GCA_031276365.1 Campylobacteraceae bacterium
CCAAAAAGATTTTCACGAATAAATGATATCTTCATGAGTGAGATTGATGTTTTGTCATCTGTTTTTTTGTTTTCTTACATGGTTTTGTTTTTGAAATTGTTTTTAGTTTGGATTCCCGCTTGCCTCGCAAATATCGTTTTCTACGAAAACTCTTTGCTCGTTGCGGGAATGACGGAGTAATGCTTGAATGGCAGAGAAGGCGATTCAATAATGACTAAATAATGCGGGAATGACCCTCTCTATTATATTCACCCTCTCCGTCATACCCGTGAAAACAAGCGAAGCGCTTTTGGCTTGCCGAAATATTTCCTTGAAAGCGGGTATCCAAAAAGACATAAAATATACTTAAAATAGTAATAATCTATAATTATCTAAAATATTCAAAAACCAACCGCCTCGATTATTTGCAAATATCATCATATAAATCTCTCCAATTTGGGTTAAATTCATTTATCAATTTTAACTTCCAATCTCTATTCCATTTTTTCATCTGCTTTTCACGAAGTATCGCATTTTCAATGTTCTCAAACACTTCATAATAGACAAGGATATTTAAGTTGTATGTAGAAGTAAAACCTTTTATGAAGTGATTTTTATGTTCAAAAACACGCCTCGCCAAATCAGAAGTTACTCCTATATATAAAGTGCCGTTTTGTTTGTTTGACATTATATAAATATATCCACATTTTGACCGCATATTTTACCTCTTGTGAATGATACCATGTTTTTGATTTCTCGCTTCTCTTCAGTCATATCCGTGAAGACGGGTATCCAAAAAGACATAATAAATTCATGTTATTTATACATGTTGTAAATATTTTGAAAGATGGATTTCCGTGCCTCTCCACTCTGTCATACCCGTGCAAACGGGTATCCAAAAAAGTTTTCACAAACAAATGATGTATTTGTGAAAGATATTACGTTTTACAGCCTGTTTTTTGTTTTCTCTTATAATTTAGTTTTTATAATATAATGGATTCCCGCCTGCGCGGGAATGACGGAATAATGGGAAACGACGGAGGGGGGGGTGGGAATGACAGAGTAATGCTTGAATGGCAGAGAATACAACTATAATGGCGAAATTTTATTTTTGTTTGTTATTCAGTTGCGGGAATTGACAACCCTCTCCGTTATACCCGTGAAGACGGGTATCCAAAAAGACTTTTGCAAACAAACAAAGTAATTATGCAAGATTAAACGTTTTAGAATTTACTCTTTTATTTTCTTTCGCGGTTTTGTTTTTGAAATTGTTTTTAGTTTGGATTCCCGCCTGCGCGGGAACGACGGAGTAATGCTTGAATGGCAAAGGATATTTCGATGGATTCCCGCTTGCTTCGCAAATATCGTTTTCTACGAAAACTCTCTCTGTGATACTTATCTCTTCTGTCATTCCCGCCTTATCCATTCCGTCATACCCGTGAAGACGGGTATCCAAAAAGATTTTCACGAACAAATGATATCTTCATGAGTGAGATTGATGTTTTGTCATCTGTTTTTTGTTTTCTTTCGCGGTTTTGTTTTTGAAATTGTTTTTAGTTTGGATTCCCGCTTGCGCGGGAACGACGGAATAATACTTGAATGACAAAGGATATTTCGATGGATTCCCGCTTGCTTCGCAAATATCGTTTTCTACGAAAACTCTTTGCTCGTTGCGGGAATGACGTAAGAGGGCGACGCGGGAATGACAACTCTCTTCCGTCATACCCGTGCAAACGGGTATCCAAAAAATATTAAAAAATTTATTGACGTGTATTTTTTATGATTTGATATAAAAACAATCCGCCCTTTCGATTTGGCAAAAATGCACATTTTCTGCCGCCTCTAATGAGTTAAAAGCAGACAATATTTATCCGAAAACTCAAAATATTCAAAAAACACACACTATAATCGTTCATTTTTATGAAAAATAAAGTTATATGAACTTATAATACCACATATAAATTTTATGCTTAAGGAGCAAAAATGAAATTGACTAAGTTAAGTTTAGCCGCGATAGTCGCGGTAGGTGCTTTAAGCTCATTCGCGGGCGCAACTCCGTTAGAGGAAGCCATCAAAGGCGTTGACGTAAGCGGTTTCGCGAGATTAAGATATATACATGATGCTGATGAAGCTGATGTAAACAGCGAGGCTATCAGAATTTCAGGTGAGTTAAATATCGTAGCTCCAGTAGCTGACGGTTTGGCTTGCGGTACGACTTTGACGACAGAAGGATACAACTATCCTGACAGCGGTGCAAGCGCTCCGACAGGCGACCTTGGCGCTCAGTCATTTAACTTTGACAAATACTACTTCTTGTATTCAGGCGTAAAAGACTTGGCAGTTATCGGCGGTAAATATACTATCCCCGCTCCATGGGCTGAGTCAGGCTATAACGGTTCAAGAGGTAACGGCTTGGTAGCATTGTACTCAGGCGTGCCAAATTGGACATTTGCAGGTGCATTGTACTTGCAGACAAATGGATTTGACGCAGGCACTCTTGATGGTGATTTGTTGAGTATACTTAGTCTATCTTCTGATGATGGTTCAGCTGTTGATCAAGTGTTTGGCAAAGACAATCTCTTTGCTTTGGGCGCTATTGGAAAGGCAGGTCCTGTTGATTTGCAGTTCTGGGCGGCAAAACTTGACCACCTTATAGATACGACAGTATTTGCTCAAGCCGCTTTTGCACAGAGCGGTTTTAACGTAAGAGCTCAAGTAAACTACTTAAAACTTGCTGACTTTACATACGATACATTGGAAGCTCTGGCGCCTACAGTACTTGGTGACGATGCAGGTCTATTTTACGGTATTGAGGGCGGCTACAAAAATGACAAATTCTTTGTAACTGCAGGCTATACTCAGACAGACAAAGACCAGCCCATCTACGCACTTGACAGCGACAATGACGGCTTTATCAAATTTGGTCAACAGCTTTATTATGAAACAACAAATGCGGCTGACATTGAGACTATTTGTGTAAAAGGCGGAGCGACAATCGGACTGTTCGGATTTGAAGCAGGATACGGTTTTGCTGATGGAAGCGGCGATGCTAACCCAAGCGAGCTTTATGCGCTTGTTTCATATCAGCTTGCTCCGAAATTCGGTATAGAGTTGTACTACTCAATACTTGATGATGATGATGCAATAGATGTTACAGCAAATGACGAAATCCAATTAGAGCTTAAATACTCTTTCTAATCTAAGAAAAATTTAAGCTTTTTGACCCGAGAGCGTTAAACGCTTTCGGGTTTTTATTTCTGCTGTTTTATTGTATCTATGCAAGGGCAAAACTCTGTCATTTAAATTAACCAAATCATTTATGCCTGACTTAGCTGTGTAAATCATTTGTTATAATAAATGGATTTAAACTCGCAATGTTCATTATACATATTCAAAACCCACCTGCCGCACTATAACATACAAACGGATTTAACTCGTCACTTCAAGCTTCTCTAAGCGTATATTGAACCGCATTATAATATATGACGGATTTAATATTTGTATTTCCTGCGGTAAGCGGGATTGTGCAATAACCGCACTATAATAACGGATTTGACCATGTAAGTGCTTCGCTGGTTGAGTTTGAGATGATAAAAATGATATTTAATTATCCGACTTGAATCACACAAAACCGCCCGCCGCCCCGCAGTTTCGTGCCATTCTGTAATATATGTTTGTGCGTGTAAAATTGTTACTTTTGGAAAACCGCAAAAAATTTTTGAAATAGCGATATAATCGTTATTATGAGGCTGTTACAGTATTATATTTTGCGGTTCTACAAAAACACACCCAAACAATAGCAAGATAATGTCTCATTTTGCCATATTATGTTTTTGTGTTATTCCTGTCATTTTAGCACAAGACGAGAACCGTTTCCCTCGTCATACTGTCTCCTCTTCCGCCATACCTGCGCCCCCGTCATTCCCGCGACCGAACGTAAGTGAGCGCGTTGTGAGGGAAAGCGGGAATCCAAAAAACTTTCACAAAATGATAATGTATTTATGAAAGAGATTAACGTTTTTGAGTCTGTTTTTTGTTTTCTTTTTCGTGGTTTTGTTTTATTGCATAATGGATTCCCGCTTGCCTCGCAAATATCGTTTTTCTACGAAAAACTCTTTGCTCGTTGCGGGAATGACGGAAAATAGATGTGAGAATGACAGAGGGGAGAGGGGAATGACGGAATTTACTTTTCGCTTTGTTGCG
>JAISNG010000167.1 GCA_031276365.1 Campylobacteraceae bacterium
AGCGATAATATCCTGCAAATCTTTATACTTTTGCAAAATTGCCTGAACTCCGCGAGCAATCTTATAATGCTCTTCGCCGATGATTTGCGGATCAAGCACTCTTGAGGTAGAATCAAGCGGGTCAACCGCAGGATAGATGCCTTTTTCCGCGATGCTTCTGCTCAAAACAGTTTTTGCATCCAAGTGTGAAAAAACAGTTGCAGGAGCAGGGTCTGTCAAGTCGTCCGCAGGAACGTAAATCGCCTGAACGGATGTAATCGAACCCTTTTTGGTTGAGGTGATTCTCTCTTGGAATCTTCCCATTTCGCTTGCCAATGTCGGCTGATATCCGACCGCAGACGGAATACGTCCAAGAAGCGCCGACATCTCAGAGCCTGATTGAGAAAATCTGAATATATTGTCTATAAACATCAACACGTCGAGTCCAAGCTCATCTCTAAAATATTCGGCTATCGTAAGACCTGTGAGCGCTACTCTGTTTCTAGCTCCCGGCGGCTCATTCATCTGTCCGTAGCAGAGGGCTACTTTATCCAAAACGTTGGACTCTTTCATCTCATGATAGAGGTCATTTCCCTCTCTTGTTCTCTCGCCGACTCCTGCAAATACCGAATAACCGCTGTGTTTAAATGCAACGTTGTGGATAAGCTCCATGATGATAACAGTTTTTCCAACACCCGCACCGCCGAACAATCCTACTTTGCCGCCTTTTGAATATGGGGCTAACAAATCCACAACTTTAATGCCCGTTTCAAATATTTCGGACTTTGTGCTCTGCTCTTCAAACGGAGGAGGGTCGCGGTGAATAGACCATCTGTCTTTGCTTTGTATCTCTTCTCCGCCGTCAACGACGTCCCCGATAACATTTATTATGCGTCCCAAGACATTTTCACCGACAGGAACGCTGATGGGTCCTCCTGTTGCTACCGCTTCAACGCCTCTGGTCAGACCTTCGGTCATATCCATAGCGATAGTTCTTACTCTGCCGTCTCCCAAATGCGCCGCAACTTCAAGAACAAGTTTGGCTGCTTTTCCTTCAACGGTATAATTTACTACAATTGCTTCATTGATTTTAGGCAGTTCGTCTTTAAAATCCACATCTACTACCGGACCTAAAATTTGGCTAACAACTCCACTCATAGAATATTCTCCTTATTTACTTATCTTAAGTTATTTCATTGATTCCATACCGCTGATAATCTCAATAAGTTCAGTGGTTATGGATTCCTGTCTTGCTTTGTTATAAGCTATCGTCAAATGACGAACCCTCTCTTTTGCGTTATTTGTTGCATTGTCCATGGCTTGCATTCTAGCGCTGTGTTCAGCTGCTAACGAATCTATAAGCGCATAATACATATTGTATTCAAGATATTTTTTCATTAACTCTTCAACTATTGCCTTATCGCTTTCGGCTTCTATCTCAAGAAGTGATTTTGATTCGCTTATAGGCTCTCTCTCTTCGCTTTTAGGAGCTTCTACGGGCAGCACGTCAACTATTTTGAGTTCTTGAGATATCATATTTAGATATCCATTGTGAACCAAAATAATTTTGTCGGTCAGATTTTCCGTAAAATCTTTAACGGCATCCTCTATAATCTCCTGCGATTTTTTATAGTTGGGTGATGAGGACACGCCCGTGTATTTTTCCAAAAGCTCTATATCCTTAAATGAAAAATAGTCTATTCCCTTGCGTCCTACGGCGCGAAGCCTGACTTTGACGCCAAGAGTTTTAAACTCATCCATCAATCTTCTTACTGCTTTGATTGTCTGCACGTTAAAACCGCCGCAAAGTCCCTTATCGGCTGTTATAAATATAATATCTACGATTTTAGGTTCATTGTTCAGCTTAAAAAATTTGCTGTCCATACTGCCTGCTTTATATTGTGAAAGCTTATAAGAGATTTCCGAGAGCATTTCATTGATTTTGTTTGCATATACTCTTGACTGCCTTGCCACCTCTTCGGCTTTACGCAATTTGGCGGTAGATACAAGCTTCATGGCACGCGTTGTTTTTTGCGTGTTTTGGACGCTTTTTATCTTCCTTTTTATCTCTTTAAGATTGGACATACTCTATCCTTTAACTGCAAAGGTAGTTTTAAAGTCATTCAATGCTTTTTTCAAAGTATCTTCAATATCCTTATCAAGAACTTTTTTGGCTCTTACCTGTTCTAAAATATCCGGATATTTTGCCTCAATGAACGGATACAGCTCATTTTCAAATTTGCCTATATCAGCAGTTGCGACATCATCCAAAAACCCTTTAGCGCCCGCATATATGATGACAACCTGTTTTTCAACAGCAAGCGGAGAGTATGGAGGCTGTTTTAAAAGTTCAACCATTCTTTGTCCGCGCTCAAGCTGTTTACGGCTTGCTTCATCCAAATCGCTTGCAAATTGAGCAAACGCCTGAAGCTCTCTGTATTGAGCAAGGTCAAGCCTTAGCGTACCTGAAACTTGCTTAGTTGCTTTGATTTGAGCAGCGCCGCCTACGCGGGATACGGACAAGCCGACGTTGATTGCAGGACGAATACCTGAGTTAAACAAGTCTGTTTCAAGGAATATCTGTCCGTCTGTTATGGATATGACGTTTGTAGGAATATATGCCGAAACGTCGCCTGCCTGCGTTTCTATAATAGGAAGTGCCGTAAGCGAACCGGCTCCCAATTCGTCATTTAATTTTGAAGATCTCTCCAAAAGTCTTGAGTGAAGATAAAATACGTCGCCAGGATACGCCTCACGTCCAGGAGGTCTTCTTAATATCAAGGACATTTCGCGGTAAGCGATAGCGTGTTTTGTCAAATCATCATAAATAATAAGTGCATGGCGTGAATTGTCTCTGAAATATTCGCCCATTGTAACGCCCGCATACGGAGCAAGATATTGAAGCGCTGCAGAATCGCTCGCACCAGCATTTACTATAATGGTATAATCCATAGCTCCATGCTCTTCAAGTTTTTTTACAACCTGTGCGACTGTTGACTGTTTTTGACCGACAGCTACATATATACAGATGACATTTTGCCCTTTTTGATTGATAATCGTATCAACGGCTACTGTTGTTTTGCCCGTTTGTCTGTCGCCGATGATAAGTTCTCTTTGTCCGCGTCCGATAGGAACAAGTGCGTCAATAGCCTTGATGCCTGTTTGAAGCGGTTCATGAACAGATTTTCTTGCCATAATGCCAGGAGCTTTCTCCTCTACAAATCTGCTCTCTTTTGCCTCAATAGGACCTTTTGCATCTATCGGGTCGCCAAGTGAATTTACTACGCGTCCGATGATTGCATCACCAACGGGAACTTGCAAAAGGCGTCCAAGTCTTTTGACTGATGAGCCTTCATGTATGCCGTCGCTTTTTCCAAGAACAACTATACCAACGCTTGATTCCTCAAGGTTAAGCGCCATTCCGCGCTCGCCGTTCTCGAACTCCACCATTTCGCCCGCCATGATGTTGTTTAATCCGTAAACGTTTGCAACGCCGTCTGCTACCGCTATAACTTTACCGGTCTCTTCAACGTTTACGCTGAGATTAAAGTTTTCAATCCTCTCTTTTATGATAGAGCTAATTTCGTCCGCTTTAATTTTAGTTGCCACTTTTATTACTCCTTAGGTTCTTAATTATATTGCTTTAAGTATATGCTCACTCATTTGAGCTTTCAGTCTGTCAAGTGAAAAACTTGTTTCCACTCCTATGTCGTCTATTTGAATCTTGATGCCTTTATAATTTGATTTTTCTACCTTAAAATTTATATCCGCGCCGAATTTTTTGCTGAAACTCTTTTGTAAACTCTCCGCCTGCTCTTTGCTTATCTCTTTATCTGTGTAGATTTTACCCTCGTAACGGTTGTTTTTAAGGGAGATTTGAAATTCAAACTCTTTATAGATATCAGGTAAAAGAAGCAGTCTTCCATGTTCACTCAAAAGAGCAATGAAATTGACAAGTTTTTTATCGTCTGTTTTTAAAACAGAGATAACAATCGCTTTTTTATCTTCTTTGCTTACGTTAGGAGCGGAGAGAATAGATACAAATTTTGCTATGCCAAATGCGCTGTTAAGTTCGCCAAGCGCACTTTGCACATTTGCAAGCTCCTTATCGCCAAAGCTTTCAAATAAGGCTCTAACATATCTTTTTGCTATGATGCTCATTATGCTACCTTTTTCAAAAGAATATTGATAAATTTCTCTTTGTCTATCACGATAGACTCTTCGCTGAAAAGCTCGTTAAGCGTTTCATTTACTACCGCGCGCACCATTTTGCGTCTTTCTATATCCATCTGGTCTTGATTTGCCTTTTCAAGATTTTTAATCTCTAAAACCAAATCCGAAGAAATTTTTGCAATCATCATTTTATTCTCTTTTTCAGACGTTGTAAGAAGCGCTTTAGCAGCTGCTTTAGCCTCTTCAACCTTTTCCAAAGCTTCGCTTTTTCGTTTTTTAGACTCTTTTAGCTTTTCTTGAATCGCATTTAATTTGTCTGCGATAGAGTTTTTTCTGTTCTTAAAAAAGTTCTTGATGATATTTGCCAAAAGATAATATAAAAGTCCCGCAAAGAGAAGAAAATTGACGCTTCTTCGGAATATGTCGGTTTCACCGCCATCGCCGCTTGCCAACGCCAAGGCGGGAATAATCAACAATATAAGATATTTTTGCATACTCTCTCCTATATCTTGCTAAGTTTTGCTTTAAGAGCTTCTCTAAAAAGCGGTATTTGGCTTCTTAGAGCGTTTTTAAGCTCTGTTTTTTCACTCTCAAGAGCCTTTATAAATTCGTTATATTCACTCTCAAGTCTGCTTTTTTTTGCTTCAAGTTCTTTGACTGCGTCTGCTCTTGCAGCGGTTAAAATCTCCATGCGCTTTGCCGCAGCCTTGTTTTTGGCATTGAGTATGATTTGATTTGCCTCTTCATGATAGATGCCCACATCATCAGCATTTTGAGCTGCATTTTCCAAATCATTCCTAATCATACTCTCTCTATTGTTGATAAAATCAAGCAACGGCTTGTAAAGAACTTTGTTAAGAACGATGAGCAGAACCAAAAACAGTACTGCCGTAGAACACAACAACGTGATATCAATATCCAGCATATTCATGTAGAGTATCTCCTTATTTTTATAGATGTATTAGCATCTATTTTTACTGCGTAAATAAAATTTTTTACATAAGTGTGGGATTTTACCATTTAAAACAAAAAAATCTTATTAAATTTGTACATAAAAACTATTTCCACTCTTTTATGCGCTCTAAAAAATTCTCTATCTCTTTGATATTTTTAAAATTTATCGTCAAACTCTCTTTTGCTATTTTAACTTTCAGTCCGATATCCGCTATCTTTTTTTGTATTACTTGCAACGAAGGGTGCGCTTTGGTTTCGGTTTTTCTTTTTTTTAGCGATGATGGATTTGCCTTAAGCTGTTTTACGAGATTTTCCGTTTCTCTTACGCTTAAACGCTGCCCTAAAATGGTATTTACTATCGTCTCTTCATCAATTGCGTCAAGTCCTACTATTATCTTTGCATGTCCTTGTGAGATTTTATTTTCTACTATAAGCTGCTTGGTTCTTTCTGAAAGCGATAAAAGTCTTATGGTATTTGTTATCTGCGCTCTTGATTTGTGTATAATATCCGAAAGTCCGTCCTGCGTTATGTTGTATTCGTCTATAAGCTCCTGATACGCCCGCCCAAGTTCTATTGGATTTAAGTCTTCTCTTTGGATATTTTCTATAAGCGCAAGTTCGCGGAGTTTTTCCGACTCATAATCGGCTATAATGGCTTTGATAGTCGTAAAGCCCGCAATTTGGCTTGCACGAAGTCTTCTTTCGCCTGCCAAAAGCATAAAACCGTCATCTTTTTTTATAACAAGTATGGGCTGTAAAAGCCCATGTTTTTTTATGGAAGATGCTAAATCCTTCAGTGTGTCCTCTTTAAAAACACTTCGCGGCTGATAGGGATTTGGCGTGATTTTGTTTATATCTATCTCTTGAATGCGGGAGCTGTCCTGCTGAAACTCCTGTCTATAAGCCTCTTCAACGTCCTCAAAGATAGCGCCCAATCCCCTTCCCAATGCCTGTTTTGCCATACGTTCCTAACTTAAAATAGAGTGTGCGAGACCCTGATATGCAATAGAG
>JAISNG010000175.1 GCA_031276365.1 Campylobacteraceae bacterium
CATTGAACATTGTTCCCGGAACTTTTGGTACAGTGTTCTGTACGGGTGGCGGAGGCGGTGTTGGAGCTGCAAAAGGCTGTATCGGAGTCAATGGGGCAGGTTCATGTACGGCAGGCGCAGTTTCATGAGATAGATTTATATCTATTTTCGGCGTCTCTTCTACCTTTTCAAACGCAGGCGCAATATCTATCCTTGGCGTCTCTTCCGTTTTTTCAAATATAGGCTGTACTGTAACTGTCGGCGTCTCTTCTTTTAGGTCAAATTTAATATCCAATTTCGGCTCCTCATCAATTGTTGGTTGCGCGTCAGGCTCTTTTGGTTTTATATCATCATTATTTATCATATTTATAACAGGCTCTTTAAACTCTATCGGTTCTTCTGCTTTGGGTGTGATTGTCGGTTCTATATGCGGCTCGATAGATGGAACTATAAAAGATGGCGTAATCGTCGGCTGTACAGACTCTATAGTCGGTTGTATCGGCGCAGGCTGTATAGGTTGTACAATTGGCTGAGGCTGAACAACCTGTTGAGACTGAGCGATTTTCGAAGCTGTCTCTTTCGGCAGTTTGCCTATTTTCTGGTCTAACACCTTAACAAGCTTTGTGATGTTGATAGGCTCAAAAATAGATGATATATAATCCGTATTGAACTCTTCAAATCGTCTTTGCTGAGACGGTTTCATAATCACTATTATAGGCAGCTGTATTTTTTTGTACTGCTTGATATCATCTTCGCTGACGTTTTCCAAGTCCACAAATATAGAGTTGATAGAGGAGTTGTAAACAAGTTTTTTCAGCTCGTCAAATGATGAATATTGTACAATCTGCGCGCCGAAATACTCAAGATATGATTTTGCAAATTTCTCATAAAGCTTGACATTGTTGGCTTTCGTGAGCATCGCAAATCT
The DNA here is from genome assembly GCA_031276365.1 of Campylobacteraceae bacterium. Lineage (GTDB taxonomy): Bacteria > Campylobacterota > Campylobacteria > Campylobacterales > Campylobacteraceae > JAIRKW01. Next base: position 908 of record JAISNG010000175.1, read on the forward strand.
GTATTGTGTATATCTTTGCAGTAAGAGAGGTTCGTTTGAAGGAGTTTCCACAAGGTCTAACGCAAAGAAAAATTTACTTCCCTTGCCTTCTGTACTTTCAACTTGAAGCTGTCCACCCATCATATCAACAAATTTTGACGAAATCGTAAGTCCAAGACCTGTTCCGCCATATTTTCTCGTGATAGTAGAATCAGCCTGCGAAAATGCGTTGAATATGTCATGCAGTTTTGATTGAGGTATGCCCACACCGTTATCTTCTACGCTAAATTGTATGCGTGTACTTCCCTGCACCATGGATTCAAATCTGATAATGGAAATAACGATAGAACCATTTTGAGGCGTGAATTTGACGGCATTGCTCATAAGGTTGATTAAGACTTCTTTAATCTTTGTAATATCGCCTTTTAGATAATTTGTAAGGCTTGGGTCTATGTAAGCTGAGAGCTGTATGTTTTTCTCAGCTGCTTTAGGTCCGTAAACTTCAACAGCATTTTCAAACTCTTGAATAGGCAGGAATGGAATCTCATCAAGCTCAACTTTGTTGCTTTCAATCTTTGAAAGGTCAAGAACATTGTTGATAATCGTAAGAAGATTTTCAGAGCTTTTCTGGATAACTTCGACAAATTCAAGTTTTTCGCCGTCTAGTCCGCTCTCTTTTAAAAGGTCTGTAAAGCCGATAATGCCGTTAAGCGGAGTTCTAATCTCATGAGACATATTTGCCAAAAATATACTCTTAGCCGCGCTTGCTTCTTCGGCTTTTCTCTTCTCAAGAGCGATATTAATAAGGGCTTGGTCTATAATCTTATAGGCTTTGCTTGTATCTTCCGCTGTATCCAAATCAAGTCTGTTTTGAGTTCCAGCCAAATCCTCAACTCTTGTAAATACATTTCCCAAATCCTGTATGTTTTTGAAAAATTTTCTTGAATATATAAAACCTGTGAAGAGCAGCAACAATGATACAAGCCAAATAGTTGCCGAGATGAAAAATCTCATAATATTTTCAGTCATATAGTTTGTTATCTCTTCAAGAAGAGTCTGCCTAATCGCTCCTGCGGCTTGGTTTATGATTTTTATTTTCTCTGACATCATAGAAAACCAAAGCGTCGGGTCAATCAAAAACATACCTGTGGCTGAGGATTGCATAATACTGCCTTTAGCCTCTTCTATATCGGTATATACTTGCAACGCTTCTGGTGCATTTAAAATATTATTCAAAGTCTGTTCTATGCCGCTCGTGTGCAGACCTGTTGTTTGCAAAGTGGCTGTTTGACTTGAAATACTAATCCATGTATGCAGTAAATTTTCAGGTATCGGCTCGTAAGAAGAGAGTACACCCGCCATAAATCCCATCTCTTGTCCGTTGTATTCTATATCATGATATGCCGAAATAAGGGCATTGCTAAGAGATGTTATCTGGCTGTTTGTAGTTGTTGAAAGAGTGGAATCGCGCATTTCGTCCAAAATGAGACGGTTTATCTGTGCGTAGTAGTCAAAAAATATCTCTTGCGGCGAAGCTTCAAGATTATCAACTTTTGTTCTTATTGATGAGAGCTGTGATAATTTTTCAGCTACACTTTTTACTCTGGCGCTCATCTCATGCGTGGTATAGTAAGAGTTAAATGCTTTTAACGCACTGTCCGTTCTGGCTCTTTGCTGCGGGATAATCTCTCTTGCGATAAGACCATTACTGCTTAAATATGCATTTGCCAAACCTCTTTCTGATGCAAGCTGTATGGCTAATTCATTGAGCATAATGCTCTCTTCGTTTTTTTGTTCAAATCTGGTGATATTTTGATATGCAACAAATGAAGCATACAGATAATATGAAGAAACAAGGAATAAAATGACTAGCGGGAACTGAGCTATCAGCCTTAGCATATTTTTCGTTTTGATATTAAACATAGTGCCTAATCCTTAAATTATAATTTTAATGCCGACTGTTTAAATCCGGAAGCAATCTCTTCAAGTTCTTGTAATATTTCATACTTGCCTGCGTCCGTATCTGCAGATAACAACTTTTGAAAACTCTGAATCAGCTCTTTTATTCGCAAATTACTGCCAATTCCGATTAAATTTGCCAGTACTCCATGTATTTTTGCCGCATCTTTACTGTCGTAGAGTGCATGAAGAGATTTTATACTCTCTTCAAGATAGGAAGCATACTCTTTCATGTATCTGATAACATCGTCTTTGTTGATGCCAAGTATGTCTGAGACCTCTTGAATATCAATTTTAACGACAATCGGCTCTTTGTTTTGTTTTGCGCCGTTTTGGTTTAAACCGTCATCGGCAAAAATCTTTTTCTCATTACTATATTCGGTTCTGCCGCCATTAAAATTTACAGATGCGTCCGTCTCGTCCATAATAAATGTAACTTTTGCATTATCTTCAGTGCGTTCCTCAACACTTTTGCTAAAATCAACCTTTGTGCTTATCGGCTCTTCTTCTTTGATTTTAAATATCGGCTGTTTGTCTTTAGTATTGTCTTCAATGCTTGCGGCATCCATGTAGCGTATATCATTTAAAGATACAAGATAGTATTTGTCATGATTGGCGTCTGCAAGCAGTATCTCCGTAATGGAGATTGACGCTCCTATTTCGCCGCCGTTACGCTGTTTTATGATGACATTTTTGTTCGGGAGACTGCCGTTTAAGACGTAATTTATCCATGAGAAATCGTCAAATTTATGCACATATCCCTGTTTATTGACAAAAAGGTCTGCCACATCGTTGTTATATGCCATAAAAGCACCCATATCTTCATACCCCAAAACAGAAAGAACATCCGCACTCACACCGATAAATTTGGTGTCTTTGTCATATAAAATCAAAGTCCATTTCCTTCAAAAATATAATTTTTGTACATTCTATCTTATATTAGATTAAATAAATCTTGTGAAAAAGACGCTGTATAAGCCTGTATAGCATTTTAACACACATATTTTAAATAATAAAATGTAATATTAATATATTTTTAAGCTTTTATATAAATAATTTTATATGATTTTATGCATTATATGGCAAGTTTAATAATACAAAAATAAAACAGCTCTTCCCAAAATTATATAAAAATTTCGGGAAGAGGAGAGTGAAAAATTAGCAAGAGTAGGTTGTTTTAAACTCAAATGCGGTAGGACGAGCCTCGTAAGGCCATACCTGTGTAGAGAATTTATAGTGTTGATATGTCTGTATAAAATCATCTGTCATGATAGGTTTGAGATAACTGTTGTCGCGAATTAAAGCTTCAAGAGAACCTCTTAGCGTGTGCGGCATCTGCTCTATGCCTTTTTCGCGTATCTCATCAAGCGTAAGTTCAAATAAATCTTCATCCATCGGACCTATCGGTTCTATCTTATTTTTAATTCCGTCAAGTCCTGCCAAAAGCATAGCGGCAAATGCCAAATACGGGCATGAAGAGGAGTCGGGAAATCTCATCTCGGCGCGTACGGATTTTTCGCCTGAGCCGTAAGGAATACGACATGAAGCAGACCTGTTTTGTGATGAAAATGTCAATATTGACGGAGCTTCAAAGCCAGGAATCAATCTTTTATAGGAGTTTGTTGACGGGTTTGTAAATGCCGCAACGCTTCTTGCATGAGCCAAAACGCCGCCGATATAGTTGCGGGCGAGGTCGCTTAGATTGCCGTAAGCATCTTTTTTATAGAACAGGTTTTTGCCGTCTTTCCATATTGATTGATGTACATGCATGCCGCTTCCATTATCGCCGTAAAGCGGTTTTGGCATAAAAGTTGCCGTTTTGCCGTTTAGATGTGCTACCATTTTTACTACATATTTATATTTCTGAACATTGTCTGCAGCTTCTACAAGGTTGCCGAATTTTACGCCGATTTCACCTTGAGCCTGTGCAACTTCATGGTGCAAAACGAAAGTTTCAATGCCGATTTGGTTTAGCACTTGCACCATTTCCGCCCTTAAATCAACCATAGAGTCTATCGGCTGAACAGGAAAATATCCGCCCTTAGTGCCTGGTCTGTGTCCCGTGTTGTAACCGTCCTTGTAGTCTGCGCCGCTGTTCCATATACCCTCTTCGGAGTCAACTTCATAATATCCACAGTTGATATCATCTCTTATCTTTACGTTGTCAAATACAAAAAACTCGTTTTCGGGTCCGAAATACGCCTCATCTCCAATGCCTGATTTTCTGAGATATTCAAGCGCTTTTTTGGCTATGCTTCTTGGGCATTTTTCATATAACTGACCTTTGTATATATCATACACATCACAAAATACTACGATTGTAGAGTCTGCTGTGAAAGGGTCTAAAAATGCGGTCGGAACATCCGGAATCAAAAGCATATCGGATTTGTTGATAGGCTGCCACGCTTCAATAGATGAACCGTCAAACGGAATTGATTTGATTGTATCTTCATTGACTGCCGCTATGCTGTATGTCAGATGATGCCAAGCTCCCTTTAAATCAGTAAATCTAAAATCTACAAATTTAACCTCATTTTTTTTACAAAACGCGAAAAACTCTTCCGCACTATTCACAAATTTGCCCATAAAGACTCCTTAAACTAAAATTTTTTACGGTTATTATACTTATTGTCAGCATAAACTTATATTACAAGAATAGAT
>JAISNG010000073.1 GCA_031276365.1 Campylobacteraceae bacterium
AGGATATTTGCTTGTCATTCAATTGTGGAAATGACAGAGTGAGTACAAATGTTACCTACTTTCATATATCCATTCATTTGTTTGAAAAGCGTGCCTTTATATACTCTTTTCTCACAAAACGTTGCGGGAATGACGGAGAGCTAATGTTTGTTTGTTTTCATGTATGCGTTCGGTTACGGGGATGACAAAAGAGGAAGGATAAACATATGGGTTATGCTTTAAATGTAAGTGATTTGCAGGTGAACTTACAAACAAGAATAGAGTTCTGCAAAATGTTTGATTTTTACAATAAAATTTGTGTGGGAATGACATATGATGAGTGCAACTTTACTGCCTCGTGTTAAAATAACTAAAAAATGTTTTCATACAGAAATGCAAAAAAAGACGATGGAAATGACAGAATGATACAAGTGCGGTTTTGTTTGTCGTTCATATAGAAATAATAAAACGCACGCGTTTGTCTGCCTTTCTTGCAAAATATTGCTGGAATGACGGAATAGAAACACAAGTAAATATTCAATTTCACTTATCTCATAAAATATCGGGGAACAACTATAATATGAATAATCAAGCGGTAAAAACCGTCCTTGACTTTTTTAGAATATTTTTTTATAATTACAGTTGAACAATTGTTCAATTATAAATTTAAGAAAGGTCTCACATGGCAAAAATAGACGATTTTAACGACAGATGCGATTGCAATGTCATACATGAAGAGATTGTGTCAAGCGTCAGAGAAAAGATGCCTGATGATGAAATACTGTTTGATTTGGCGGAACTTTTCAAAGTTTTCGGCGACTCCACAAGAGTTAAGATACTTTATGCACTTTTTCAAAGTCAAATGTGTGTGTGCGATATCGCCGCACTTCTTAACATGACTAAATCATCAATATCCCATCAACTGCGCGTTTTAAAGCAGTCCAAACTCGTCAAATACAAAAAAGAGGGCAAGATAGTCCTCTACTCGCTGGACGACGAACATATAAAAAATATATTTGACCAGGCGTTTTGCCATGTAGAAGAGAGGTAACTATGGATAACACATCACAACTCTCATGCGGCGGATGCAGCTGTTCTCATGAGCATAACAGCGGGCATTTTGAAAAGATAAAAATAGCGGCTGGCGTAGCACTTTTTGCGGTATGTTTATTGATTGACATCGGCAATGAGAGCGTAAAATTCGCACTTTTTTTCACAAGTTGTCTTTTGATAGGTTCGGATGTATTGTTCCGCGCGCTTGGCAACATAAAAACTCCTAAAAATCTATTTGATGAAAATTTTTTGATGAGCATCGCTGTCATCGGCGCGTTTGCGATAGGCGAATATCCAGAAGGCACTGCGGTTATGCTCTTTTACAAAGTCGGCGAATGGCTACAAAATAGAGCCGTTAAAACTTCTGAAAAATCAATATCCGCGCTTTTGGACTTAAAAAGTGATTTTGCAAATCTAAAACAAAACGGCACGATAACACAAGTCTCTCCCGAAAAGGTAAAAAAAGGCGATATCATAGTTGTGAAAGCGGGTGAAAAAGTACCGCTTGATGGTATAGTTGAGAGTGGAAACTCATTTCTTGATATGTCAAATTTAAGCGGAGAATCCATGCCAAAAGAGGTAAGCAAAGGCGCGCAGATTCTCTCAGGCGCCGTCAATAAAAGCGGGCTTTTGACAGTTAAGGTAACTAATGAATTTAAAAATTCTATTATCTCAAAAATCTTGGAATTCACGCAAAACGCAGCCAAAAAAAAGGCAAAAAGCGAAAGATTCATCACAAAATTCGCCAAAATCTACACTCCAATTGTCGTGATTTGCGCCGTAGCACTGGCGATTTTGCCGCCGTTGTTAATAGAGGGTGCGGCTTACGAGACGTGGATTTACCGCGCTTTGGTTTTTCTCGTTATATCATGCCCGTGCGCTTTGGTACTCTCTGTTCCGCTTAGTTTTTTTGCGGGACTTGGCGCTGCGTCAAAAAAAGGAATACTCATAAAAGGCGGTAACTATATAGAGGCTTTGAGCAATGTCCACACCGTCGTTTTTGACAAAACAGGAACGCTTAGCAAAGGTGAATTTGGCGTAACACAGATAAAGACCTGCAACGGTTTTACGAAAGACGAACTGCTTTATGTAGGCGCATACGCCGAAAGTTTTTCACCGCATCCCATAGCACACTCAATACTCAAGGCATACGGCAAAAAGATAAATCAGGATTTGGTAGAAAGCCATGAAGAAATTTTCGGCTTCGGCATAAAAGCTGTGATTGACAAAAGAGACGTTTTGGCGGGCAATGAAAAACTGATGAAAAAATATAACATCTCTTACGACAAAGCCCAAAGTATCGGTAGTATCGTATATATAGCGATTGATGGGATTTATGCAGGATATATCGCCGTTGCCGATGAGATAAAAAACGGAAGTTTTGAAATTGTTAAAAATCTTAAAAAAATGGGCATAAAACGCATAGTCATGCTAACAGGAGACAACCGTGCAATCGGCGAAAAAACAGCAAAAGAGCTTCATATAGACGAAGTTTTTGCCGAACTTTTGCCGCTTCAAAAGGTAGAAAAGATAGAGGCTATTTCAAAAGATTTGCCAAAAAACGGCAAACTTGTTTTTGTCGGAGACGGCATCAATGATGCTCCGTCGCTATCGCGTGCAGATATTGGTATGGCGTTTACGGCGAAAAGCAAAGACATAACAGCGCAATCTGCCGATATAATACTCATAAGCGATGAGATAGAAAAAGTAGTAACCGCTGTCAAAACAGCTAAAAAAACTACAAATATAGCATGGCAAAATATCATTTTTGCATTGAGCGTGAAGGTTGCTTTGATGATACTTGGCGCCGCGGGCATAAGCGGCATGTGGGAAGCGGTATTTGCCGATGTCGGTGTAACAATATTGACGGTATTGAACGCTATGAGAATTTTCGCACGGGTTTAAAATTTCACCATTTTTTATGCGCAAAATTTAATTTTTTTCAGTATAATTTTTTCTTTCAAAAAAGGATGTTGATTGCAACAGATTCGCTCAAATATCATCTGTGATAAAAATATTTTGTATTTTGACTACACTGCCTCAGGACAGGCGTATAAACCGATAGAAAAAAAGATATTGACGATATTAAAAACATACGCAAACACGCATTCTGAAGTCTCTTCAAATGCCGTAAAAACAGCCGAATATTACGAAAACGCGCGAAAAAGCCTGCATGAGAGTTTGGAAGCGGGAGATGAATTTTACATAATACCATGCGGCAACGGCTCCACGGAAGCGATAAAGAGATTTCAGGAGCTGATGGGATTGTATATCCCGCCGTCCACGAAAAACAGGCTTGGCGCGGTCAATTTCAAACCTCCGCTTGTATTGGTCGGTCCGTACGAACACCACTCAAATGAGGTGAGTTTCCGCGAGGCTTTGTGCGAACTTATAAGAATCCCATTAGACAAAAATGAAAATATCGACTTAAATGCACTTGAAACCACGCTGAAAGCAAACAAGAGACGCGAAATAATAGCCTCTTTCAGCTTGGCTTCAAATGTTACGGGGATTTTGAGCGATTATAAAAAGATATATGAACTTATCAAAAGTTACGGCGGTATAGCCGCATTTGACGCGGCAACGGCAAGCGCGCACATGAATGTGGATTCGCGCTTTTACGACGCACTGTTTCTCTCACCGCACAAACTGCTCGGAGGCGTAGGAAGCTCTGGACTTTTGGTTATCAAAAAAGAGCTTTGCGCCAAACACGCTATCCCGACATTCGCAGGAGGCGGAACCGTAGAGTACGTATCGCGTACTTCACAGCATTACAGCGGTGATTTTGAGACAAGAGAAAGCGCAGGAACGCCAGGCATTTTACAGTTTATCAGAGCCTCTTTGGCATATGAGCTAAGAAATAAAATAGGACTTGAAAATATTGCACAAAAAGAGCGCGAACTTAGATATTACTTCGGCGAAAATGTCAAAAAAATGGCGCATGTAAGCCTTTATTGTAACCATGCGCAGGAGAAACTGCCGATATTTTCTCTTAATATAAACAACATAAACCCATACGACGCGGCGAAAATCTTAAGCGGCAAATACGGCATTCAAGTGCGTGCGGGTTGTAATTGCGCCGGTCCGTACGGACATGATTTGCTGGGACTTCAAGATGATAACGCATTCGGCGAAAAACCGGGCTGGGTCAGAATAACTTTGCATTTCACGCACACAAAAGAGGACATAGACAAACTTTTGCATGCACTGCAGCAGATGTAAAACTCCAACGCGTTCAACACAAATCAATCTTACATAATGCCTGTTTCAAATCACTATAAAATCTATATCGCGCCCCATAAAAAATTTAATTATTTAAGCTTTTGCCTGATTATTTTTTAATCATCTTTCATTCTATAGAACAATCATTATTTTGTTAGACTTTGATTATATTAAATCAAGGAGCAGTAGATGAGGATTTCAAAAATTGTTGCAGCGGCGCTTGCCGCGGCTGTTTGTATGTCGGCGCAGGCGGCTGAGACCATCAAAGTAGGCGTTTTGCATTCGCTCTCGGGAACTATGGCTATTTCCGAGACAACGTTGAAAGACACGGTTTTAATGTTGATAGACGAGCAGAACAAAAAAGGCGGGCTTCTTGGTAAAAAGCTTGAAGCTGTAGTGGTTGACCCCGCGTCTAACTGGCCTTTGTTTGCCGAAAAGGCGGGCGAGCTTTTGACAAAGGAAAAGGTTGACGTAATATTCGGATGCTGGACGTCCGTATCACGCAAATCCGTTCTGCCCGTAGTTGAAGCAAATAACGGCATGCTCTTTTACCCCGTGCAGTATGAAGGTGAAGAGTCGTCCAAAAACATTTTCTACACAGGCGCGGCTCCAAATCAACAAGCAATCCCAGCAATTGATTATCTGGCAAACGAAATTGGCGTAAAAAGATGGGTGCTTGCGGGGACGGATTACGTATATCCGCGCACTACAAACAAGATTTTGGAAACATATCTCAAATCAAAAGGCGTTAAGAGCGAGGATATCCTGATTAACTATACCCCATTTGGGCATTCCGACTGGCAAAGTATAGTAAGCGATATTAAAAAATTCGGCTCCGCGGGCAAAAAAACGGCGGTTGTTTCAACTATTAACGGAGATGCAAATGTACCGTTTTATAAAGAGCTTGCAAATCAGGGTGTGAGTGCAGACAATATCCCTGTCATCGCGTTTTCGGTTGGAGAGGAGGAGCTTGCCGGGGTTGATACAAAACCTCTTGTTGGGCATTTAGCGGCATGGAACTATTTTCAAAGCGTGAAATCCCCCGCAAATGATGCTTTCATCAAATCATGGAAAACATTTATCAAGGACGGCAAAAGAGTTACAAACGACCCCATGGAGGCTACATACATCGGGTTTAATATGTGGGTGAAAGCTGTTGAAAAAGCCAAAACTACAAATGTTGATAAAGTTTCCGAAGCAATTATCGGCATAAGTGTGCCTAATCTCACGGGCGGCACAGCAACAATGCTCAAAAATCACCATATAACAAAACCTGTCCTCATCGGAGAGATTCAGGCAAACGGTCAATTTGAAACAGTCTGGCAGACAGAGGGTTTGGTTGAAGGCGATGCATGGAGTGATTTTCTGGACGGAAGCAAGGATTTGGAAGCCGACTGGACAAAACCGATTAACTGCGGCAATTACAACAAAAAAACCAAAAAGTGCTTGAAATAATTTATACAATGCGGGGAAACCCGCATTTGGTTTGTCAAGTGTTTGACGCGGCTGGTTTGTAATATTTACATTTCTTGTGAGAATCGGAGAGTTTTTCAAGGCAAAGCATTTAGCAAAAACGCGCGCAAATGCAGGTCTTGGCAAAACAAAGCCTGCACTGGCCGCATAGGTCAAAAGATTTTAAAAGCGGCATTGAATGGCGCAGCATAAAAATTAAGGCGAAAATATGAAGAGAGTTTGTATGGCTTTGTTGATTTTGTCGGCAATCGCAGCATCGTTGAACGCAAATTTTGAAAATGATTTACCAAAACTGTCCGCTGCCCAAAACTTCGCGCAAAAAGAGGATGCTATAAAAGAGTTGGCGGACAAATATAAAAACGATGAGAGGCTCTCGCTTATATTTTCGCAGATGCTCGCTGGAAATCTCTATAAAGATGCCCGAGACTCTCTTGTGTATCGTGAAAATTCGCATATCATAGATATTCTAAGCGGCGAAAAGCTTGATGAGAGTGAAATCAGCAAAATCACGATAAACAACAGACTTAGAACTGTCTTGCGCGCCGAACTTGTCATAGTAAATCTATCGTCAAAAGATGCAAAAACAAGGCTAAATGCCGCCAAAGAGCTGCTACCGAACATTGAGGAGAAAGATTACGCTTTACTATATGATTTGTCTGCAAAGGAAAGCAACAAAAATGTAAAGGCGGTTTTGGACGAAGCGCTGAATATCCTAAATGCCAAATTTAAAAGCGGCGAGGAACAAAAAGAGGCGATAAATACCCTTGCAGATTCACTCTCTCCAATTGCGCTTCAGACACTAAGCGAATTAAATGAAGCCGAAAATATGCCCTACAAAAAGGAGGCAGCAGCCGCTATCAAAAAGATAGAGAACAGCAAAAAATTCTACTCTGTGCTGGAAACGCTCTATTTTGGCTTGAGCGCCGGGTCAATACTGCTTTTGGCGGCGATGGGGCTTGCTATAACATTCGGCGTTATGAAAGTTATAAATATGGCTCATGGAGAGCTTATAATGCTGGGGGCTTATACGACATATACGATTCAGCAGATAATGCCCAATCTCATAGAGTATTCAGTCATCATCGCAATTCCCATAGCGTTTTTGGTGAGTGCGGCGGTTGGCATTTTGATAGAGAGATTGGTCTTGAGGCATCTTTACGCGCGTCCTCTTGAAGCGTTGCTTGCGACATTCGGCATAAGCCTCATACTTCAGCAGCTTGTGCGTACTATCTATTCGCCGCTGAATAAAGAGGTGATAACGCCCAAATGGATGAGCGGTTCATTTGAGATAAACAGCTTGCTTTCGCTGACCTATAATAGATTTTACATCATCATTTTTACGCTGATTGTCTTTGCATTTGCACTGTTTGTTATGAAAAAAACTTCACTCGGACTAAAAGTACGCGCGGTTTCGCAAAACAGAAGCATGGCGCAGGCTATGGGGGTTAAGACAAGTTTTGTGGACGCCCTGACTTTCGGTATAGGCGCGGGAGTTGCTGGGGTTGCTGGGGTTGCTTTGAGTCAGCTTACAAATGTCGGTCCGAATCTGGGACAATCTTACATAGTGGACTCTTTTATGGTTGTGGTATTCGGGGGAGTAGGCAATCTATGGGGAACGCTCATCGGTGCGTTTACGCTTGGTGAAATAAATAAAATCATAGAACCGTTATCGGGCGCTGTGCTTGCAAAAGTTATTATACTTGTAATGGTGATACTCTTTATCCAAAGACACCCGCGCGGACTTTTCCCTCAAAAGGGAAGAGATGCGGAGGATTAAGATGAGAGAACCGATAGTTGTAAAAATCTTTAAAAACGATAACGGCGGCAAGATAGTATTATGTCTGCTTTTGGCGCTTGTCGTCGTTGTATCAGTTTCAAATCTCTTGATACCAAACACTTCCGTGTTTCATATATCAAGCTTTACCGTTTCGCTCATCGGAAAATATCTGGCGTTTGCGCTTTTGGCATTGTCATTAGATTTGCTGTGGGGTTATCTTGGAATTTTGAGTCTTGGACACGGAGCGTTTTTTGCACTCGGCGGATACGCGTTTGCGATGTATCTCACGCGCCAAATCGGAGACCGCGGAGTTTACGCAGACCCAATTTTGCCTGATTTTATGGTATTTATGAATTATAAGGAGCTGCCGTGGTTCTGGTATGGATTTGACAATCCATTTTTTGCTGTCTTGATGGTTATATTTGTGCCTGCTTTTTTGGCTTTTGTGTTCGGATTTTTTGCATTCAAGTCAAAAGTAAACGGCGTTTATCTCTCCATCATCACGCAGGCTCTTACATACGCTCTGATGCTTGCATTTTTCAGAAACGATATGGGTTTTGGCGGCAATAACGGACTAAACGACTTTAAGGATATATTTGGATTTAACCTCCAAAGCCCATACACGAAAGTATCGCTTCTTATCATTTCGTTTATTGCGCTGGTTTTGGGGTATGCGCTCTGTCGATTTATTATCAATTCCAAACTCGGGCGCGTAGTCGTGTCCATAAGAGATTCCGAAAGCCGCGTAGGGTTTTTGGGCTATAGGATAGTCAGTTATAAAATTTTCATATTTGTCGTATCGGCTATGCTGGCAGGCGTTGCAGGGGCTTTGTATGTGCCGCAGGTAGGCATCATAAATCCAAATCTTTTTGCGCCGCTCTTTTCAATAGAGCTTGTCATTTGGGTTGCAATAGGCGGGCGCGGCACGCTTTACGGAGCCATTATCGGGGCATTTGTCGTAAATTTCGCAAGCACATATTTTACCTCAACACTCGCAGAAGTGTGGCTGTATGCGCTTGGCGGATTATTTGTTTTGGTTACGCTCTTTTTGCCAAAAGGCGTAGCAGGGATTTTTGCAAAAATCAAAATAGTAGGCATCAAGAGACTAAGGTTTGGAAAATGAGCATAAATCCAGACTTTATAGGCAGCATAGAAAAAGGCAGCAGGATACTTTTGCTTGACGGCGTAACTGTGAGTTTTGACGGGTTTAAGGCGTTAAATTCGCTTTCGCTGACTATTGACTACAAAGAGTTAAGATGCATCATCGGAGCTAACGGAGCTGGCAAATCCACAATGATGGACGTGATAACGGGCAAAACAAAACCCGACAGCGGACAGGTGATTTTCGCAAAAGCGGTTGATTTGCTGGAACTTAACGAGCCTCAGATAGCCGAACTTGGCATAGGCAGAAAATTTCAAAAGCCGACGGTATTTTCAAATCATACGATTTTTGAAAACCTTGAACTTGCCATGCAAGACGACAAAAGATTTTTCAAAACGCTCTTTTCAAAACTAAAAAATTTTCAAAAGGACAGGATAGAAGAAACTATGAAGCTTATCGGCTTGCATAATTACGCATTCAAGGAAGCTGGCACTCTCTCTCATGGACAAAAGCAATGGCTTGAAATCGGTATGCTAATAATGCAAAATCCCAAAATTATGCTCATAGATGAACCCGTAGCAGGAATGACACCCTCTGAGGTTGAAAAAACGGGTGAGATTTTGCGGACGCTTTCAAGTGAACATTCGGTGGTAGTTGTGGAGCATGATATGGAGTTTATACGAAGCCTTGCCTCAAGAGTTACCGTTTTGCATGAGGGGTCGGTATTGGTCGAGGGGTCAATGCAGAGTATTCAAAACAATGAAAAAGTAAGAAAAGTTTATCTTGGCGAGTAATATGTTAAAAATAGAAAATCTAAATCAATACTACAAACAAAGCCATACGTTAAAAGATGTGAGTCTTGAGTGCAAAAAGGGCAAATGTACATGTCTTATGGGCAGAAACGGCGTGGGCAAAACAACGCTTAGTAAGGTTATCATGGGACTTCTTGGCGTTCAAAGCGGCAGGATACTGTTCAAAGGCAATGATATAACAGCCATTCCACCCTCTGCAAGAGCATCAATCGCGATAGGTTATGTACCACAGGGACGCGAGATATTCTCTTCGCTCACAGTCAGGGAAAATCTCCAAATCGGAATTTTAAGCAACAGAAACGGCATAAAAAAAGTGCCGCAAATTATATATGAACTTTTTCCCATATTAAAAGAGATGCATGCCAGAAAAGGCGGCGACCTCTCAGGTGGACAGCAGCAGCAATTAGCCATAGCAAGGGCTTTGTGCATAGAGCCTGAGTTTTTAATACTTGATGAGCCAAGCGAAGGTATCCAGCCAAATATCGTCGCCCAAATAGGAGATGTCATAGACTATCTAACCAAAGAAAAGGGCATAACGGTTCTTTTAATAGAACAAAAACTTCCGTTTGCAAGGCGGCATGGAGATGATTTTTACATACTTGACAGAGGAAGCGTAACGGCTAAGGGCGAGATAAAAGAGTTAAGCGATGAAATCATAAAACAGTATTTATCGGTATAATTGCTTTATGAGTTTAAAACTTGAGCTAAAGCAGAACAATATCATACTGAAAAAATTGACGCTTCCAAGTCGATATTATCTTTTTAAGGAGCGTGAAAATTATGTTAAACTGCTCAACGTCGGAGAGGGACTGTTTCCAAATGATAAAATCTCAACAGAGCTTGATATGACGGACTCAAACCTCATCATCGCAAGCGAATCGGCGTTGAAAATCTATCCAAGTAAAGGCGGATTTGCCGCAAACAGATATGTTATAAATCTGAAGCGTTCCAATCTGGAGTTTTTAAATGACGAACTTATCATGTTTAAAAATTCCCGTTTTTTGCAGCTTTTTACGTTGAACTTTGATGAAAATTCTACATTTTTTTACAGCGATATATTTAGCGCAGGCAGAAGTTTTGAAGAGTATGATTTTAAAGAGTACGCGGTGCGCAATAGATTTGTATATGGCGGTACGCTTGAATATCTTGAAGAGTTTGGGATAAGCGGCGATAACTTAAGAGAGTATTTGAAAAGACACTGCGCCGAAGAAAAGCTTTTTGCTAAAATATACATAAAAACAAAAGAGAACGAAGAGTTTAGCAAAATGCTTTTAAACGCAGGTTTCAAAAGTTTTGAAAAGACGCAAAACGGTGCATTTTTGATGTATATCGTTTTGGGAGATAAAATATCAAATATAAAATCGGCGGTAAATTTTGTATGGGAACTGTATAGAAAAATGCTCGGCAAAAGCAGGTTTGATTTAGGTAAAAGATAAGAGGAGCAAAAAGATGTTTTTGACAGACAGAGAGAAAGAGAGGCTGCTTATCTACACAGCCGCCAAATTGGCGCAGGAGCGCAAAAGCAGAGGACTCAAACTAAACTATCCAGAAGCTGTGGCGTTAATCAGCTCTTTTATCATTGAAGGAGCAAGGGACGGTAAAAGCGTCGCCGAACTTATGGTGGAAGCGGCAAATGTCCTCACAAAAGATGACGTCTTGGACGGCATTGCCAACATGATAAGCCTTGTGCAAGTAGAGGCGGTTTTTGAAGACGGTACGAAACTTGTTTCTATACACAATCCTATTTTGGACGAAAACAGCAGCGAGGTAGGCGGATACATCATTGAAGAGGGCGAGATAGAATTAAATAAAAAGGCAAAAGAGACGCAGCTTGAAGTGAAAAATAGAGGAGACCGCCCGATACAGATTGGTTCGCATTTTCACTTTTTTGAGGTAAACAGCTTTTTGGATTTTGACAGGCGCAAATCTTACGGTAAAAGGCTGAATATCCCCGCAGGGACTTCCGTGAGATTTGAGCCGGGCTCCCATAAAAAAATCTCTCTCATTCCATACGGCGGAAAGCGGTTTGTGAGCGGATTTAACGGTTTGGTTGAGGGGTTTTTGGATGATGAGAAGACAAAAAAAGAGGCTTGGCTGCGATTAGATGAATTTTTAAAGGATAACCGATGAAGATATCAAAACTAAAATACGCTTCTATGTATGGACCGACGACAAACGACAGATTTAAACTTGCAGATACTTCACTTATAGCAAGGATAGAGAAAGATTTTAGCGTTTACGGCGAAGAGAGTAAATTTGGCGGCGGAAAGACGATAAGGGACGGTATGAGCCAATCACCAACAGCGATAGAATCACCAGACCTTGTTATCACAAATGCGATTATCATAGACTACACGGGCATATATAAAGCCGATATAGCCATCAAGGACGGTATCATTTCGGCTATCGGCAAATCAGGCAATCCAAATATCACAAATGACATAACGGAGGGTTTGGAGATAGGAGTAAATACCGAGATTTTATCTGCCGAGGGAAAGATAATCACCGCGGGCGGCATAGATACGCATATCCATTTTATATCTCCTGGGCAGATTGATACGGCATTTGCAAGCGGCATCACTACGATGATAGGCGGAGGTACGGGACCAAATACAGGTACAAACGCTACTACATGCACGCCTGGGCGCTGGAATCTACACAAAATGATGCAATCAGTAAACAATCATCCGATGAATTTCGGCTTTATGGGCAAAGGAAATTGCAGTTCGTATTACGCGATACAAGAGCAGATAATGGCAGGTGCAATGGGACTTAAGCTTCATGAGGATTGGGGTTCTACGCCAAACGCCATTGATATGTGCCTAAGAGTCGCCGATGATTTTGATGTACAGGCGGCTATCCATACAGATACGCTGAACGAAGCAGGTTTTGTGAACAATACGATAGCCTCTGTCAAAGGACGCACGATACACGCGTTTCATTCCGAGGGAGCAGGCGGCGGACACGCGCCTGATATCATGAAAGTAACAGGGCTTGCAAATGTATTGCCCTCGTCCACAAACCCGACTTTGCCATATACGAAAAACACGCTTGAAGAGCATCTTGATATGCTTATGGTCTGCCATCACTTAAGCCCAAAAATCCCTGAAGATGTGAGTTTTGCCGAGAGCAGGATAAGGGGCAAAACGATAGCCGCTGAAGATGTGCTGCATGATATCGGAGCTATCTCGATAACGAGTTCAGATTCACAGGCTATGGGACGCGTTGGAGAGGTTATAGCGCGAACGTGGCAGGTAGCGGACTCCATGAAAAAACAGCGCGGAGCTTTGGCAGAAGATAGCAGCAATGATGACAATAACCGCATCAAAAGATATATCGCTAAATATACGATAAATCCCGCGATTGCATGCGGTATAGACGAATTTACAGGCAGTGTGGAAGTCGGCAAAATCGCGGATTTGGTATTGTGGAACAGAGCGTTTTTTGGGGTAAAACCCGAAATCATCATCAAGGGAGGATTTGTTGCGCTTAGCGTAATGGGCGATTCAAACGCTTCCATTCCTACGCCAGAACCAAATCTATACAGACCGATGTTTGGCTCTTTGGGTAAAGCGGCGGCGGCAACAAGCGCGCTTTTTGTCTCAAAATATGCGCTTGAAAATAGAGCAAAAAGTCTGCCAGAGATTGACAAACACTTTTTGGCTGTTAAAAATACGCGCACCATCACAAAAAAAAATATGAAGCTGAATGACTTCATCGGAGATATCAGGATAGATCCAGAAACTTATAATGTCTTCGTAAACGGTGAACTTATAGCATCTGATTTTGCAGCAAACGTTTCTCTGGCAAGAAAATATTTTATATAAGGATGGATAATGATAAAAAAAATTGTCGGGATTGAAAATGCACAAAGCGCAGACGATGAAGTCTGGCTCTCATGGTTTGACTTAAAAAAGCCGAATTTGTCAGCAGTTACACAAAAAGGGGTGGAATTCATACTTAAAACGCAGACTCATTTTCACGACGACGATATTCTCACAGCCGAAGACGGATACAAAATCAAAGTCAACATAAAAAAAGATGAACTTTTTGTGCTGAAATTTAAAAATATCACGGACTTTGCAAAAACAGCTTACGAGATAGGCAACCGTCATCAGCCTATCTGTATAGAGGAGATGCGCATCACGGTCTTAAATGATTCATCGCTTGAGGACATCATACATACGCTCTCGCACAGCAAAAATGTGAGCGTGGAAAAAATATCGGGAGTTTTTCGTCAAAATGCCTTTTCGCACCACACGCACTGAAGCGCTGCTAAAATTCATCCAAATTCTCGACTCCTCTTTTCCATCCGGAGCATTTACTCACTCGTTCGGACTTGAGCCGCACGCAGGTTTGGGCTTTGTGAAGGATTGCTGGGACTTGAAGCGGTTTTTGGAAAATATCGTTTTGTACCAGCACTCAAAAATGGAATTTCCTACAATCTCAAAAGCCTATGAATACGCCAACAACAGCTCTTTGAGTCTGCTTTTGAAACTTGATGCGAAATTTTCCGCCATGTGCTGTTACGCCTTTGCCAAAGCTTACAAATCAATCGGCGAAAACTGTTTTACACATTTAAAATATTTAAAGCCCAAAAGAGAGATTACAAAGCTCTATTTTGAAAGCGTGCAGGCAAAAAAAACGCCGTGCAACGAGATAGTGCTGTTGTCCGTTTTGGCTTATGATTTGGGTATGCAAAAGGAGGATTTTATGCTGATTTGGAGCAAAAAAAATCTGATAAATGTAACTTCCGCATCGCTCAAAATCTCCAAAATCAAACCATCTGAAGTACAGCAAATGCTCTTTTTGATTGATGAATTTTTAAAACGTGCGATTGACGATGCAGGCAATAATTTATCAAATTTCAATCCGCTTTTTGACGCGGCAGTTTATATGCACAAAAATATCGAACCAAAACTTTTTATGACTTAAGGATACTTATGAGCGCGATTAAAATCGGTGTGGCAGGACCTGTCGGCAGCGGCAAAACCTCAATCATTGAAGAACTTGCAAAAATGCTTCGGAACAGCTTTAAAATAGCCATAGTTACAAATGATATTTACACGCAAGAGGATGCAAACTATCTCAAAAGCAGGCTTGACATACCGAGCGAAATGATAATCGGCGTTGAAACAGGAGGCTGTCCGCACACCGCTATACGCGATGATATATCCATGAATAAAAAAGCGTGCGAAGAGATTGAGAGAAAGTTTGCTCCGAAGATAATCTTCGTGGAGAGCGGCGGAGATAACCTATCCACCACCTTTTCATATGAGCTTGTGGACTTTTACATGTATGTGATAGATGTGGCGCAAGGCGGCGATATACCGCGTAAAAAGGGAGCAGGACTTGCATTTTGCGATTTGCTTGTCGTGAACAAAACCGATTTGGCGCAGTTTGTAGATGTTGATCTTAATCTTATGCTCCAAGACGTCAAAAACGCCAGACAAAGCAAACCTTTTGTATTTGTCTCAAAAAAAGAACCAAACTCCCTTTTACAGATAAAAGAGTGGATAGAGGCACTGATTTAGTTGTATGTTTGTATTTTAATTTTGCTTTGATTAAATAAGAGCCCGAGTTTGATTTAACGCTTAAAAAGCGATGCTTTAAGGGAGAGTGGATTTGTAAACCGCCCCTGCTGATTCCAAGACCGCCTTTTACAGTCTGCATTTTATAATTTTTAGCCGCGTAAGCCAAATTATTGAAAACATCAATTACTGCAACAACTACGAGACTTTACCTTCAGGCGTATTTGTATATCCTGCCGCCGTTTGAACCGACTCCAAACAAACCTGCAATCACGCTGCAATCTACATTTTTCACGCTTTCTTCAGCGGCAACTACTTGAACGCCCAATCTGTTTTTTTATAAGTGTTAATATAGCTGAAGTTTCAGTCTTTTTGCTCTCTTCGAATGACCGCCTATCAAGCCTGACAC
>JAISNG010000174.1 GCA_031276365.1 Campylobacteraceae bacterium
ATCTATGAGTACGACGTTAAATTCCGTCTTCTCTTCAGCTGCCGCTGCGGTATTGCCTGCTGCAGCGCCCGCGCCCGCTATGACAACCGGAGCTGCCGATACGCCGAATTTTGTTTCAAACTCTTTTACAAGTTCACTAAGTTCCAATACGCTTAAATTAGAGATAAACTCTAAAACGTCTTCTTTTGTAATTGCCATTTTTATTCTCCTGTTTTATATTTTAAAATTACGCTGATTGTTCTTTTTTGGCTCTAAGAGCATCCAAACCGACAACAAAATTTGTAATCGGCGCATTCCAGACTTGCAGCAACATAGCTATAAGCTCTTCGCGTGAAGGCATTGTAGCAAGCGCTTCCACTTTTGCAGCATCAGCTTTTGCGCCGTCAACAAAAGCGCTCTTGATAGCGAAAAATTCGGAATCAATCTCTTTTTTGAAGTTTGTTGCAACTTTACTTACCGCAAGCTGGTCTTCGCCCCAAATGAATATATTTGTATCTTTAAGTCCCAAATCGCTTATATCGGCATTTTTCATAGCTATTGCAGCAAGTGCGTTTTTGATTACTTGAACTTTGACATTTGCAG
This sequence comes from Campylobacteraceae bacterium, assembly GCA_031276365.1. Lineage (GTDB taxonomy): Bacteria > Campylobacterota > Campylobacteria > Campylobacterales > Campylobacteraceae > JAIRKW01. The sequence goes on from JAISNG010000174.1 coordinate 583, forward strand.
CTCTGGCTTTTTTTCTTAAAAGCTCGATACTTTTTACATTCAGACCCTTATAGTTACAAACTACTATCGCTTCGGAAGATTTAAACTCTTCTGTGAGTTCGCTTACGAGTTTGATTTTTTCGTCTTTTGTCACTTTTTCTCCTTTCTGACCGGTGATTTCAAGCGGAGTCAAGAAATTCTTGAATTAAGCTTTCGCCTCTGCTGTCTCCAATCAAAGATAAAAATTTTCAAAAACAGCAAAAAGCCGCTTTTGAAAATAATCGGCAAAACCCGCCGTTTTATTTTTAAAACTCTATTTCCATAAACCAAAAAGCATTAAAATACTTGGAAGTCCTGCGGCAAAAATTCCCTCCGCGATACTAAGATACGGAAACACTTTACCAAGCTTTTTAAATCCAAGCGCAAGCTCCAAAAAGCCCTCAAGCCACAAAATCGCCCATGCGAGCCACAATACAGCCAAGCCTATGATGCCGGCTTGAAAACATGCCAGTGCGCTGATTAGCGCAAACACGACAACACAAATGCTATACCAGCCAAAAGGGCGCAAATCAAGCTTTAAAAGAAAATTAGCCGCTATAAACAGATACGTAAAACCAAACAAAAAGCCTGCGGTTATGTTGTTGTAAGCTAACGTATCGGAAATATCGGCGCGCGCAATCATAATAAAACTGCTGATAATGATAATGCCGCCTGTAACGATATTTATAAATGACGCGCTTTTTAAATCTATCCTTGAAAGAGCGGCAACTCCATTACTTACAAGCGCTATACATACAAAAAAAAGGTAAACTCCTAAAAGTCCCATAACATTCCTAATTAAATACTGATATCGGTAAATATTTCACGGCTATTTCAAATCCATCAACTCTTGAGTCTCCAAGCTTACAGAAGGACTCATGGTCAATGAAAGCGCCGCGGACTTAATATATCTTCCCTTTGCAGTGGAAGGTTTGTGTTTGTTGATAGCCTTGATAAATGTAAAAAGGTTATCTTTAATCTGCTCTTCGCCAAAACTCACCTTGCCGATACCTGCGTGTATATTTCCCTGTTTATCAACACGAAAATTCACCTGTCCGCCTTTGGCATTTTCGACAGCTTTTGCAACATCCATAGTAACGGTGCCTGTTTTTGGATTTGGCATCAAGCCTTTAGGTCCCAAAAGACGTCCTACCTTACCAACCAATCCCATGAGGTTTGGCGTTGCTATCAAAACATCAAAGTTAAAAACGCCTTTGCCTATCTCATCTATCAAATCCTCGGCGCCTACTATATCTGCTCCCGCGTTTTTAGCTTCATCCGCTTTAATATCTTTTGCTATGACTGCGACACGCACGCTCTTGCCTGTGCCTGCGGGCAATACGACAGAGCCTCTCACCATCTGGTCTGCATGGCGCGGGTCAACGTTCAGTTTCAACGCTATCTCTACGGTTTCGTCAAATTTTGCAGATTTTAAATTTTTTACAGTTTTTACCGCTTCTTCAAGAGAATACTCTTTTTTAATGTCAACTTTTTCAAGCAACTCTTTAAATCTTTTTGAAATCTTTTTTGCCATTTTTATCTCCGCATTTTATGTGCTTCCGCCTTACCCCGGCGGTAAAGGGTATTTAATCAACTACTTCTATGCCGATACTTCTTGCAGAACCTGCGATAATTTTCGCGGCCTGTTCTTTGTCTGTTGTGTTCAAATCAACAAGTTTTTTCTCAACAACCTCAAGAACTTGAGCTTTTGTTATCTTTGCAACCTTGTTTTTCAAAGGATTGTCCGAACCTTTTGTGATGCCTGCCGCCTTTTTGATTAAATCCGTTGCAGGCGGCTGTTTTGTGATAAAAGTAAAACTCTTATCCGCATATACGGTAATGATGACAGGTATATTAAATCCTGCCAAATCTTTTGTTTTTTCATTAAAAGCTTTGCAAAACTCCATGATATTAACGCCGCGCTGACCAAGAGCCGGACCAACAGGAGGCGTAGGAGTCGCCTTTCCAGCAGCTATTTGCAGTTTAATTTCGCCGATTACTTTCTTTGCCATTTTTATTTTCCTTCAATTACACTATTTTTTCAACTTGCGAGTAGAGAATCTCTACCGGTGTGCTTCTTCCAAATATGGATACATTCAAGCGAAGTTTGCCGTGTTCCATATCATACTCTTCTACTATGCCTGTAAAATTTGCAAAAGGACCTTCCGTTATTCGTACGCTCTCTCCGTCATCAAATGATATTTTCGGTTTCGGCGCGCCTTTTTTCTCGGCTTTTTCCAAAATCAACGAAATATCTTTCTGGCTGAGCGGCGTGGGCTTTTTCGATTCCCCGATAAAGCGGCTTACTCTTGGCAGAGATTGAATCTTATGCCACAAATCCGTATCCAAATCAAGATTGGCAAACACGTATCCCGAATAAAGGCTTCTTTCACTTATCTTCTTTTTACCGTTTTTTACCTCTATAACATCTTCTGTTGGGACTATGATGCCGTCTATTTTATGTTCTATGCCATGGTCGCGCACGAGCGTTTCGATGGCGCGCTTTACGCTCTGTTCGCTGCCTGCGTAAGTCTGTATGGCATACCACTTGTGATTCATAAAATGCCTTTTAATATGAAAGACATTACCGCATCTACAAGCGCCAAAAACAGCGATATAATCGTTACAACGATAAAAACAGAAAAAAATGCACTTCTAACTTGCTCTTTTGTCGGAAATATAACTTTTCCAAGCTCGTTCTTTGAGTTTTTGATATAACTTATAAATTTTTCCATCATTACAAACCTTTACATGGCAGGGTAGGAGGGATTCGAACCCCCAACCTGCGGTTTTGGAGACCGACGCTCTACCGTTAGAGCTACTACCCTAAAAGGTTAAATCCAAAAACGGATTTAACTTTTTAACTTAACTTCTTTATGAACAGTGTGTTTTCTAAGACGCGGAGAGTATTTTTTTATCTCCACCTTCTCTGTTGTCGTTTTACTGTTCTTGGTAGTCGTATAGTTAATGTCTCCGCTCTCGGAACACTTTAGACCTATTTTGATTCTACTATTGCTTTTAGCCATAAAATACCTCTAAAAAATCGGGGGAAGAAATCCCCTCGAAATTACTTATTTCAAAATCTTTGATACGACGCCTGAGCCTACTGTGTGTCCGCCCTCACGTATAGCAAATCTTGTTCCCTCTTCAAGGGCGATAGGAGCTATAAGCGTTACGGTTATTTTTACATTGTCTCCTGGCATAACCATCTCAACACCGCTTGGAAGCGTGATTGAACCTGTTACGTCTGTCGTTCTTACGTAAAATTGCGGTCTATAGTTGTTGAAAAATGGAGTATGGCGTCCGCCTTCCTCTTTTGTCAAGATATAAACTTCGCCTTCAAACTCAGTGTGAGGAGTAATTGATTTTGGTTTAGCCAAAACCATACCGCGCTCAACGTCTTCTTTTTTCGTGCCTCTTAGAAGGATACCGCAGTTATCGCCTGCTTCACCCTGGTCCATCTCTTTTCTGAACATCTCAATACCAGTAACTGTCGTAGTTTGAGTAGGTTTAATACCAACTATCTCGATAGTATCGCCGATTTTTACAACGCCTTTTTCAATACGTCCCGTAACAACCGTGCCGCGTCCTGAGATAGAGAAAACGTCCTCTATAGGCATCAAGAAGTCCTTATCGGTATCTCTTTTAGGAGTTGGGATAAAGCTGTCTACAGCGTCCATCAAGTCAAGGACTTTTTGACCCCATTCGCCTACTTTACCTGCTTTTGCCTCTTCAAGAGCTTTAAGAGCAGAGCCTGTTATGATAGGAGTATCGTCTCCTGGGAAACCATATTCGTTAAGAAGTTCTCTTATCTCCATGTCAACCAATTCTATAAGGTCAGCGTCTGCGATATCGGCTTTATTTAAAAATACTACGATATGCGGAACGCCTACTTGGCGGGCAAGCAAAACGTGTTCGCTTGTTTGAGGCATCTTACCGTCTGTTGCCGCAACTACAAGTATTGCTCCGTCCATTTGAGCAGCGCCTGTAATCATATTTTTAACATAGTCGGCGTGTCCTGGGCAGTCAACGTGCGCATAGTGGCGGTTTTCAGTCTCATACTCAATGTGAGATGTCGCGATTGTAATACCGCGCTCTTTCTCTTCGGGAGCATTGTCAATCTTGTCATAATCTCTTAGTTCGGCAAGACCTTTAGTCGCCAAAACACCTGAAATAGCAGCTGTCAATGTAGTTTTGCCATGGTCAACGTGACCGATGGTGCCTATGTTTACGTGTGGCTTATTTCTCGTAAATTTCTCTTTAGCCATCTTAATTCCTCCGTAATTTTTAGATTTTT
>JAISNG010000186.1 GCA_031276365.1 Campylobacteraceae bacterium
GCCGGCATTTTCTAAAATTTTCACTCTTGTGGAAGAAGACGAACCAAGAGCTATCATACAAGCCGTCCCTCTAACACTGCCGCGCGCTCACGAAAACACCAAACATGAAAGCAGGATATTTCACGAAAATATCTTTGCCGTAAACGTACTTTCAACTTTTTGCCTCAAGTATTGATGCGGCATATTTCAATGCTGCCTCTTTTGCCTCTTTTATTTTTGAGGCATCTTTGCCGCCGGCTTGCGCAAAATCATCTCTTCCGCCGCCACCGCCGCCGACTATTGACGCTATCTCTTTTATCCACGCTCCTGCTTTTATGGCGCTGTTTTTTGAGCCTGCCGCGATTGTTACTCTGCCTTCGTTCTCCTGAAAAAGCAAAACCGCTACTTTTGCTTTTTGATTTTTAATCTCATCAATGCGGTTTTTTATATCACCTGCTTTAATCTCGTCCACAACAACTTCAACATCGCCGACAATAACGCTTTTGACATCTTTGCCGATATTTGACTCAAGCGAATTTACTTTAGCCTTCAACTCTCTTATCTCGCCCTTGAGTTTCTCAACTCCGATTATCGCGTCTTTGTTTTTGACCTCTTCTCTTATTTTGCCTATCTCCTCTCTCCATGACATAGCAAGTGAAAGCGCCGCATTTGCACATACTGCCTCAATACGCCTCACGCCAGCGCTTACGCCGCTCTCTTTTGTGATAAAAAAACTTCCGATTGCGCCAGTATTTTCTACATGTATGCCGCCGCAAAACTCAATACTCACATCGCCGAATTGCACCACGCGCACAACAGAGCCGTATTTTTCGCCAAACAGCGCCGTCGCACCGCTCTTTTTAGCATCTTCTATATTCATAACTCTCGTAACATTCGGGATGTTTTTTAATATGGCAGCATTTACAAAATTCTCCACCTGCCCTAACTCATGCGTGCTTAATGCTTTTGGATGCGAAAAGTCAAATCTAAGCCTTTTATCCTCAACCAAAGAGCCTGCCTGAGCTACATGCTCGCCAAGCACGGCTTTTAGCGCGCTGTGCAAAAGATGCGTAGCAGAGTGATGCTTTGCACTCTCTGTCCTTTTGTTATCCACCACAGATTCAACTTCATCGCCGTTTTTTAGTTCTACTTCGGCTTTTATCTGCGCAAGATTCAAATCAAAAAATTTCTGTGTATCCAAAACCTGCGCTTTTCCGACAAGTTCGCCGCTGTCGCCGCATTGACCGCCGCTTTGTGCATAAAAAGGCGTAACGTCTAATAGCGCCCAGCCGCTCTTAGATGCCTCTATCTTCTTAACTCTTTTGAAATTATCATCCAAAAGCGCCAAAATTTTGGATTTTGCCTTTGTATTTTCATATCCGACAAATCTATTGACGCCAAAAGTATCCAAAAGTTCTTTAAAATCTCCATGCACGGCTTTATCTCCGCTGCCTTTCCATGAAGCTTTGGCGCGCCTTTTTTGCTCGCTCATGAGTTCATCAAATCTTTTCACATCAACGCTTATTCCCTTCTCTCTTAGCATATCCTGCGTCAAATCCAAAGGAAATCCGAAAGTATCATAAAGTTTAAAAGCAACGTCCGCGCTGAACTCATTTTTTGTCTGTTTAATTTCATCTTCAAAAAGTTCCAATCCCGAAGCTATCGTGTCAAAAAACCTCTCTTCTTCAAGGAAAATCTGCCGCTTTACCGCCTCTTTTTTCTCCGTCAAATAGGCATAATGCCTGCCCATCAAATCACATAAAGTATCTGTTAATTTATACATGAAAGGCTCTCTAAAACCTAAAAGATATCCGTGTCTTACGGCTCTTCGTAAAATGCGCCTCAACACGTACCCCCTGCCCTCTTTGTCAAAATTAACACCCTGCGCAAGCAAAAATACAACCGAGCGAATATGGTCGGCTATAACTCTATAGCTCGCCCCGCTCCCGCTCTCGTAAGGCTTGCCGCAAAGTTTTGCTACTTCGTTGATAAGCGGCATAAATAAAGAACTCTCATAATTGTTGAACTTGCCCTCTTTTATCGCCGTAACTCTCTCAAGCCCCATTCCAGTGTCTATCGATGGCTTTGGAAGAGGCGTCAATTTGCCGTCTGCCGACCTTTCGTACTGCATAAAGACAAGATTCCAAATCTCCAAAAACCTATCGCCGTCGCCTCCCATATAATCTTCACTACCACTAAAATGCTCTGCGCCTTGATCTACAAATATTTCACTACATGGTCCGCAGGGTCCAGTATCACCCATCTGCCAAAAATTATCCTTATCGCCGAAGCGCAAAATCCGCTCTTTTGAGATATGTTTTGACCATATTGCTTCAGCCTCGTCATCACTCTCATGCACGGTAACCCAGAGTTTCTCTTTTGGAAGTTTCAACACCTCTGTTACAAATTCCCACGCGTAAGCTATGGCATCTTCTTTAAAATAATCGCCAAATGAAAAATTACCGAGCATCTCAAAAAACGTATGATGCCTTGCCGTATAGCCGACATTGTCAAGGTCGTTGTGTTTGCCGCCTGCTCTTATGCATGTTTGGCAGCTTGCGGCACGCGGAGGATTTGGTACCGAAATATTGCCCGTAAAAATACTTTTAAAAGGCACCATGCCAGCATTAGTAAACAACAGCGTCTCATCTTCAGGAACCAAAGGCGCGCTGGGAACTGCTTTGTGCCCCTTGCTTTCAAAAAACCTTAAAAACTCTTCTCTTACATCCATCATGTATATTTTTCCTAAACTGCAAAAAAATGTTATATTTTATCTAAAAAGCTTTAAAGTGATTTTACTTTTTCTGAATTTGCCTGTTTTTATATTTTTTTCACTATAATGAAACCTTATGTAAAAACATTAAAAGGTTTACTATGGCAAAAAAGATTTTGATTATCAACGGACATCCGAACATGGATAGCTTAAATCATACTCTAAGCAACTCTTACGCAAAAGCAGCAAACGAAGCGGGCGCAAAAGCAGAAGTTATAAACATCGGCGAATTGACATTTAATCCGAATCTTGCATATGGATACAAACAAAAGATGCGCCTTGAAGAGTGTCTGTCCGATACACTTGCAAAGATACAAGACGCCGAACATATTGTATTTGTTTTTCCGCTCTGGTGGGGTTCGTATCCTGCGCTTATGAAGGGATTTATAGACAGGATATTTCTGCCGAAAATAGCTTTTGACCACGACAATAACGGCAAAAGAGTGGAACTTTTAAAAGGTAAAAGCGCCAGAATCATTATAACCATGGAGCAGCCCGTTTGGTATTACAAATCCGTCTGCCGCTCATGTGCAACAGTGCAGTTAAAGCATATAACGCTGAATTTTTGCGGCATTAAAAAAGTAAAAACAACATATTTTGGAACTATCGAAAAAATGACTGAAAAAAGGTACAAAAAGATAATCCAAACCGTCGTATTAGCGGCGCAAAAAGATGTATCCTAAGCGGCTTATTTGGCTTTTTATATAAATATGATAGAATGATATCTCAAAATTACTAAGCAGGGAAGATTATGTTTGACGATTTTTTAGATAAAATCAAAGAGTTGCTGCCAGCAAAAAAAGAGGAGAGAAAGCAGGAGATTTCGCGCGTAGCGAACGCTTTTTTTGACAGACTTTTATCATGGGCAAATACTGAAGGGATAGACGAACTCTCATATGATGTGAGATTTAAATGTGAGCGCGGACTCCCCAGAGATAAACAAAAACTTCTTCTTTTAAGAGATGTAAATCTTTCGCGTTCAAACATTGCCGAACTTCCCAAAGAGCTGTTTTTTTTGGGACTTATTATGTCGCTTAATGTCAGAGACAACAAGCTGCAGATTTTGCCGCGCGAAATAAGCAACCTAAAAAATCTTCGCTTGCTTGACGCTTCGCATAACGCCATAAGCGAGTTGCCTTCCGAAATCTGCTATCTGCCACATCTGCGCACAATTAAATTAGGCTCCAATAAATTAACATTTATACCGCAAGACATCGGCAATCTTGAAAATCTGGAATTGCTTGAACTTAACAATAACGAAATAAAAATAATGCCCTCCGATATGTTCAAAGCCAAAAGGATAAAAATACTCTCTTTATGGCAAAACGTCATCACGGAACTTTCGCACTATATAGGCGAACTTGAGGATTTGGAGGAGTTAAATATCGCAAACAACCTCATAGAAAAACTTCCAAAAAGCATAAGACGCCTGAAAAAACTTGTGAAATTGAATATCAAAAACAACAAACTCTCCTCTTTACCAAAAGAGATTGGAGAGCTTGAAAGCCTGAAAGAACTTGACGCAGGCAATGACTTGAACCTCTCAAATATCAACCAAATTATGCATCTGCCCTCAGAGATAGGCACTTTGCAAAATTTGCAAAATCTTAGTTTATACAGTAATAATCTGCTTGATTTGCCAAATGAAATAGGTCTGCTTACAAATTTGATAAAACTGAACCTTTCAAACAACAAGATAGAGAGCCTGCCGTATTATGCTGAAAATCTCATAAACCTGAAAGATTTGGATTTGAGCGCCAACCGCCTCAAAAAACTGCCGCGCGAGATTACGAAACTCACGCTTTTGCGCCTTGACATTTCGGACAATCCCGACCTGAAACTAACTTCCGAACAGCAAGAGTGGCTTAAAACCATACAGATAGTGCGTTCAAACGACGGCGTTCAAATGGCAGAAAAGACATAATATATTTTTATGTTTTAAACGATATTTTAATAATATTATTTAAAACTGTCTTACTGTCGTTCCGCTGTTTTACCGTTCACATTTTATCTTTTTCTCATATTTTTTAAAAAATAATAAAATTTTTATTTTATTTTAATAATCTTATAAGTATATTGATTTCAATTATTATTAAAAACAAGAGCATTTTATGAATACTTCACGTCGTTTTTTCATTAAGATGGATATTTCATTGGCAGCTTTAGCTCTCATGTGGGGCTGCAATTCGGAGCAGACACAAACGTCTGAAAATTTATTAATGCAATCACAAACTTCTAATGATTTGGAGATAGTTGAATATGAGGACTTTACAGTCGAATATGACAGAGAAAAACTCATAGTAAACTTCATACTCAAAAACGATGAGGGCGTGCAATGATTGTCTCAATGCATAATGAAAATGATGCGATAAAATTGACAACTCTTGAGAGTGAAACCATATTGGTTTTGGCGCGGGGAGATAATGAATATAAAAGTTCATCAAAAATAAGATTTAGCAGAAACGATGACAACAGCGTGCGAATTAGACTGTTCAATGCAAAATAGAGGATAGATTTATGACCAATCCAGCCGACGACCCCAAATAGCGGTTATGTAATTGTTGGTTCTGATGGAGGCAAAGATTTATTGTTTTATGAGGACAAACGTATAATTTGCGAAAGTTGTATGGCCAGATATCCCAATGAAGTCTTTTTCATTACTTCTGTTTTTGGAAGAAAAGAGTTAGCTCCAAGACTATATACCTGTTGCGGCTGTTTTGTTTGTGTGGATACATGTCCTGCAAATGTACTAAGACAATAAGGCAGGTAAGTATATATTGCAGGGAAATAAAAAGTTTTCAGTAAAACGATATTTGCGAGATAAACCAAAATCCTTTTTCTTCCGTCATTCCCGCATAGACAATACGTCGTAAGTCATCGTCGCAAGAAAATATATATCCTCTTCTCCATTATATCACGCTGCTGAACAACAAGCGAACGTAAGTGAGGGAATGCGGATATCCAAAATCACTTCAGAATGCAAACAACACAAAACTATCTTCTCCGTCATACCCGAGCGAGTGATAGCCTTCCGCAGGAATCTCATCACAAGGAATACGGGAATCCAAAAAGAATTTACAAATAAATAATGTGTTCATAGAAGCGATTGATGTTTTGGAGTTTCTCCGTCATTCTCACACATTTGTTTGCCTTTTATGCAAAGCTTATCACAACAAATACTGGTGTCCACCATCCCTCCGTCATTCATGCGCAGGCGGGAATCCAAACAATCCATATTTCACAGCAGTTATAACTCCTCTATCTCAATCCGTGAAAACGGGTACCTAAAAAGAAT
>JAISNG010000019.1 GCA_031276365.1 Campylobacteraceae bacterium
ATAAACAAGCCAGTTTAACGTTATCAAAACTCCAGTTACAAAGAGCCAAAAGAGCGTGCGTGCTGAGCCAAAAACCGTCCTTACTTCGCCAAATCCTCTTGAAAAGCAGAGCAGTATAAGCAGTAAAACAACCGACCAGACGATACGATGGCAAAGCATCTCCAAAGGCTGTATATAATTTACCATCTTAAAATATAAAGGAAAAATGCCCCATAAGAAAAACGCCGCAAATGCGCAAATGATACCTGTACGGGAGTGTGAATCTGACATTGACAAACTCTTTTTTAGGCGTAATTGTAGTTTTTGGGACGTTAAAAGAAGCTTATAAGTACACTTTTAATATAATCAGAACTTTAAATATTTTTTATTATTTTGGAAGGGTTAAAATGATATGGAACAAAGAATCATGGAGAAACAAGCCGATTAAGCAGCAGCCTGTTTATCCAAATATTGAAAAACTAAATAAAGTTGAAGCAGAGTTAAAAAAAGTACCGCCGCTTGTCTTTGCCGGCGAAGTTAGAAATCTTACAAAAAGTTTGGCTGAAGTTACAAAGGGAAGAGCGTTTTTACTGCAAGGAGGAGATTGTGCGGAGAGTTTTGCAGAGTTTGGCGCGGTAAATATAAGAGATATGGTCAAAGTTATTTTGCAAATGGCTGTTGTTTTGACATTTGCAGGAGGTTGTCCTGTAGTCAAGGTTGGACGTATGGGAGGGCAGTTTGCAAAACCGCGTTCAAGCGATTATGAGGAGATTGGCGGCGTAAGATTGCCAAGCTACCGCGGCGACATCATAAATGATATAGCATTTGACGCCAAAGCAAGAACGCCTGAGCCAAAAAGAATGCTTAAAGCCTACAATCAGTCAGCCGCCACAATGAATCTTTTGCGCGCGTTTGCAAGGGGCGGTTTGGCGGATTTGCGCGAAGTACATAAATGGAATTTAGGCTTTATGAAAAACAGTATGCTTGGTGAAAAATATGAGAAACTTGCAGAGCAGATTACGCAGACACTTAATTTTATGGAGGCTTGCGGCATCACTTCTGAAAATACTCCGATACTGCATGAAACCGAGATTTACACCTCTCATGAAGCGCTTTTATTAAATTATGAAGAGGCTTTGACAAGACAAGACAGCTTGACGGGCGGATGGTATGATTGTTCGGCGCATCTTTTGTGGATAGGTGACAGAACAAGAGAGGTAGATGGCGCACATGTGGAATTTTTGCGCGGTGTGCATAACCCAATAGGTATAAAAGCAGGACCAAAAGCCGATGTCAATGAACTTTTGCGCGTAATAGATATACTAAATCCAAGCAATGACGCAGGCAGGATAAATATCATCGTGCGAATGGGGCATGACAAAATAGGCGAACTGTTTCCGCCGCTTTTAAGGGCTATAAAAAAAGAGGGCAGAGAGATACTCTGGAGCATAGACCCAATGCATGGAAATACGATAAAAACGTCAAATAACTACAAAACAAGAGCGTTTGACAGCATACTCTCCGAAGTAAACAGCTTTTTTGCAATACACAAAAGCGAAGGCACGTATGCCGGCGGCGTTCACCTTGAGATGACCGGACAAAATGTAACCGAATGTGTAGGCGGCGCAAAAGCTATAACGGAAAAGGGGTTGGAGAGTAGATATGAAACTATGTGCGACCCAAGACTAAATGCCGACCAGGCGTTGGAACTTGCATTTTTGTTGGCGGATAATTTGAAAAAAACAGCAAAAAAGTAGATATATGTTTTTGAAATGTTGCCATATGAAATTAATATCATGGGCAAAAAGTTTGTATCGTGCATCAAGTTCTATTTGCATATCTACTCTGAGATATTTTAGTAGATGAAGCGTTGAATATCACAAAGGATATAGACAATGAATAAATTTCTTATAATTTCGATAACCTGTGGATTTATATTTTTCATTACCATAACTGCGCTTTTAGGTTCGGATGCTTTATTTATACTTGCAGGATATGTATTTATGGTGATATTTAAGTATGTTTCGCTAAAAAATAAATCTCGTAGCCTCAAAAATATATCAATAAAATTGCTAATGCTGTTTGTAAGTTTTATTTTTATCAGCATAGGCGTGTTGAAAATCATATATTAAGATATCGTTGCTTTATTCAAACGAGTGAATGTTTTTATAAAATCAACCGACATAAAAGTTATGTCAGAATTACATACCTCCTGTGCCTATTTCGGCATAAAACCAATATAAAACAAGATAAATTGCTCCATCCCTGTGTTATTTCTGCGACCGAACAAGTTTCTGAAGGAAACGCACACAGTGATGGGAGGCAAGAATATATATTGCAAAAATTTTAAAAATGACAAACATTTTTAAAATCCAAACGTCATTTTTTTGGATTCCCGTTTTCAAGGAAACATTTCGGTAAGTAAAAAGCGCTTCGCTTGTTTTCACGGGTATGACGGAATAGGTTGCTACTTTCATTTTACCATCTCTATCATTTCCGCGCATTTGTTTGCCTTTTATACAAAGATTATCGCGACAAGTATGACATATCCCATCCTTCCGTCATTCCTACAACCAAACTATGAATAAAGACAAAACGTTATCTATCCGCGATAGTGATACGATGTTAATCGTCATCGCGAGGAATACAAATGGATTTGCGAAGAATGTGAATATCCTCTTCATTCCGTCATACTCGCGACTATTGGTCACCAAAGTGATTGATTATTTTGTGCTAAAACCAACTACAAGCGAACGCATATCGTGAGGGAATACGGGAATTCAAAGAAAAGATTAAAATTTAAAAATGCTTGCTATTTTTAAAATTTTTGTAATTTGTTCTTTTTTAGAATTTTGTACTATATTTGATTCCGTTTTGGATATCAGCTTTTGCGGATATGACGGAGAAAAGATTTCCGCATTCATCACAATGACGACTAATGTTGTATCGTTTGTGCTGAAATGACGGAATAGGTTTTTATTTCAAGTATTGTTTATGCGCCTTATCTATCATTCATGTACTTCTCTTTGTCATTCATAACGATGACGACTGATGTCGCATCATTCATAGGAGAATTGTGAAGAGAGTTTTTGGATTTTTGCTTACCTCGTAAATATCGTTTTGGGTGAAAACTCTTTATTTCCCTCACGATATATACTTTATTTGTTGTTTGGTTGTAGGAATGACAAAATGGCTTGTCATTTCTTCATTCTCTTATAAACAGCAAATAAAATTGCGTATGTTCACTATCATTCCCATGTATTCCTTTCTTTATGCACACTGTCATTTTTTCCGCTTTGTCATTCATCTATCGCCTCTTTAATGAGCAAAGAGTTTTTGTAGAAAACGATATTTACAATGCA
>JAISNG010000120.1 GCA_031276365.1 Campylobacteraceae bacterium
TAGTGGAGTATGAAAAGTTTGATTTTTATATAAAAAGAGCTTTGGAATAGGAGAACAAAATGGCTAAAACGGAGAAATTTGAAGAGAAAATAGAGAAGGCAAAGGAGCTTTTGGAAAAGCTAAGCTCTCCATCGTTGCCGCTTGAAGAGAGTATAGCCTATTACAAAGAGGGCGTAAAAATTCTAAAAGAGGCGTCAAGTTTACTGGAAAACGCCAAACAGGAATTTAAAATTCTCTCGGAGGAGAAAAACTTATGAGTGTCAAAGCCGCTGCCATTCAACTTCAAACGCTTCCAATGAGCAATGCGAGATTAGACCACTATATCATGCAGTGCTGCAAAAGCGGCGCAAATCTCATAGTTTTGGGAGAGTATGTGCTGAATAATTTTTTCAAGGAGATTGAGAAGATTCCCGTATCCATGATAAAAGAGCAGTCAGAGCGCAGACTTGGGGTTATAAAGGATTTTGCGAAAAAGTACAATGTAACAATAATCGCACCGATTGTTTTATGCAAAAACGGCAAACTCTATAAAGTAGTCATGCGCGTTGCGCCAAGTATGTCGTTTTTTTATGAACAGAAAATTTTGATAAACTACAAATATTGGAACGAAGATAGATTTTTTGCGAACGATACAAAAAATATATCCATTCCCGTATTTATGCATGAAGGCTTGAGGGTAGGTATTATCAGTGGTTTTGAAGCGCATTTTGACCTGTTTTGGCAGCAGGCGATGAAAAAGGGAGTGGATTTGGTTTTGATGCCAAGTGTTAGCACATTTGAATCAAGCGCAAGATGGAATGAACTTTTGAAAACAAGAGCATTTTTGAACAGCGTCTATATTTTGCGTGTAAACAGAATAGGAAATTTCAAGGACAAAACGCACACGTGGTATTTTTATGGCGATACAGCTTTGTATTTGCCAGACGGTACTTTGGAAGACTCTTTGGGCGATAAGGAAGGAGTGCTTATAGGTGCGGTGGATAGCAGTTTGAGTGCGGAAGCAAGGAAAATCTGCGGCTTTAAAAATCAGCTTTCAAGAAGAGAACTCTTATAAAACATAAGACGGTTGAAGTATAGGGTGCGCTGTTGTTTTTAAAAGAGGATTTTTATAAAAAACTTATAAAAAGCGGAGAGAGACTCTCCGCTTGAAAATTTAGAAATTTACATCCAATGAGGCAACAGGATAGTTTTTATTAAATATTGGGTCGCTGAAGTTGATGAGTTTTAGTATTCTGTCGCTTACAAGTCTGTAAGTTACTGTTACTTTGGCGCTTGTTGCGTTGGGGAATTTCGGAATGCTCAATTTTCTGCTCTCATGAGGAGAGAGCCTGTTGTCGCTTTTGATGGAAGACGCAAGGTAAGGTATCGTCTCTCTGCCTTTTTTATCAACATATACGATTTCAAGCGTATATGTCTGTGTATCAACAACATTTGCGCCGTTTTTAAACTCTATCTTGATATCCATGCTTCTGCCGCCAAATCCCGTAGGCGCTTTGTGCGGAGTGAGATTTGTAACTTCAAGTATGATGTTGTTGCCATCGGGTTTTGCATTAAGGCTTAGCGTCTCTTTCATAATGTCGCTGTTTCTCGCTCCTTCAAAAAGGTGAGAGCGGATGTTGCGCTCTTTGGCTGTGATGCCGGCTTTCGTTATCTCAGGAGTTATTACGCCTTTTCTTTTTGTACTCATGTGGCAGTCGGCGCATTTTTGGCTTGTATCATCGCTTCCTATGAACTCTTTGCCTGTTGCGTACAACTCTACTTTAGTATCTGTTTCACCGCCGAAATGGCAAACCATGCAGAGTTTATCGGGATTTAAAAAGTGGTCTTTTTGTATTGATTTGTGAATTCCAGCTCTGCCGTCATCTTCAAATGGACCGAAAACAACGTCTCTTGGACCCCACTCAACAGCCTTGAAACCTCTCATCTCCATGTCCATACTCTCATTTACTTTTTCTACGTTATGGCAGATGTTGCAACTGATACCGTCTTTAAGCGAGATATTTCCGACCGAAGCCTCTATGCGTTTTGTCTGTTCGGTTTCAACATTTAAAACTTTCGCCAACGTGAAAGAGTCTTTGCCGCTGATTTCCTTAATGGTCATTTTTGGGTTATGACATTGCGCACATCCTACAAGAATGCTCTCTTCTGGCTGGTATGTAACGCGGCTCATATAATTTACTATAGCTTTATATATAGGGTTGCTGTCTATATGCGAGCGCGAATGCCAAGTGGTAGACCAATCTTTTTGCTGGTCCTTGTGGCAGCTGAAGCAAACATAAGAACTTGTAGCAGCTCCGCTTAACTGTGCATACGCAAAAGAGGTCGAACATATTATCAAGCCCATAAAACAGAGTAGTTTTGTTTTCATAAAATAAATCCTAAAAAATATTAATGAGACGATTTTAACACAAATTAATTTAATTATTCTTGATTGGCGTTAAATCGTCCGACATTTTATCATAAATAAAGCAGAAAATAATCATAAAATAATGTGATACGCCAAATAGCAGCGCAGATTGCTCTTTTAAGCCGTTGTTTGATAAAATTATCTTTTATTTTGCCTTAAAAGAGAGATAATGAATTTTCAGCCTTATCCGTTTGAAAAGTTGAACAGCCTGCTTTCGTCGGTAATATCAAACGAAAAGTTAAAGCCGCTGATTTTGACGATAGGAGAGCCACAGTTTGAGACTCCGGAGTTTATTCGCGAGTGTTTAAAAAACAGTTCGCACCTTTTAAATAAATACCCAAAAATTGCGGGCGAGCAGATACTTCGCGATTCGCAGATAAATTTTGTCAAAAGACGCTTTAGCGTTGATTTGCAGCCAAACGAACTTGTAACAACGTCAGGCACGCGCGAGGCGCTTTTCAATCTGCCGCAGTTTTTGCTCTTTGATAAACCAAATCCTCTCATAGCATATCCAAATCCTTTTTATCAGATTTATGAAGGAGCGGCGATAGCGTCGCGCGCTAAAAGCGTATATCTTCATATTACGCCGCAAAACGGATTTAAGCCCGAAGCTGACGAGAGTGTTTTAAAAGAGTGCGATTTGGTTATATTGAACTCCCCATCAAATCCGACCGCTTCTGTGATGAATTTGAAAGAGTTAAAAAAATGGGTAGAATTAGCGTTAAAGTATGATTTTGTACTTATCAATGACGAATGTTATAGTGAGATTTACTCCGACGGCGCGCCTCACTCGTTATTAAATGCTTCCAAGGCGGCTGGAAATGGCAGTTTCAAAAATATTTTGGTTTTAAACTCCATATCCAAACGCTCATGCGCTCCTTCATTGCGTTCAGGTTTTGTTGCAGGAGACGGTGGTATTTTAAGCAAATATGCCAAATATAGAACATACGCGGGCTGCGCGTCTGGAGCGCCTTTGCAGCTTGCTGCGGCGGAGGCTTGGAATAACGAGCGCCATGTAGAAAAAATAAGACAAAAGTATATTAAAAATTTTGAATTGGCAAGCGAGATTTTGGGCGTACATAAGAGATTTGCAACATTTTATATTTGGTTTGAAGTTGAAAATGACGAAGAGTTTTCAAAAGAGCTTTATGCAAAGAAAAATGTTAAGGTTTTGCCTGGAAGTTATCTTGGACGCGAGGGCGCAGGCAAAGGGTATGTGCGAATAGCGCTTGTTTTGGAGGAGCAGGATACTAAAGAGGCTCTTACGCGGATAGCGGATTTTATGAAAGGCAGATAATTTGAAAAAAATACATTTTATAGGTATCGGCGGTATCGGTATCTCCGCACTTGCAAGATTTTTGAAACAGAAAGGTTATGAGATTTCTGGCTCAGATATAAAAGCTTCAAAAATTACCAAAGAGCTTGAGGAAGAGGGAGTAAATGTAACTATTCCTCATGATGAAAACGCGATAGACAATCAGGATTATGTTGTATATTCTGCGGCGATAAAAGAGTCCAATGCAGAGCTTGCAAAAGCGAGAAAAATGGGTAAAAATGTATTTTCACGCAAAGACGCACTACTGTTTATATTGAAAGAAAAACGCGTATTTTCCGTGTGCGGCGCACATGGTAAAAGTACGACAAGCGCGATGCTTGCCTCCTTGATAGAGGGTTCTATGATAATCGGCGCGATAAGCAAGCAGTTTAACTCAAACATGCTTTTACATGAGAGTGATAATATCGTATTTGAAGCGGACGAGAGCGACGAGAGTTTTTTAAACTCCAACCCCTACATCGCAGTCGTTACAAACGCCGAACCAGAACACATGGAGTATTATAATCACGACCTGAACCGTTTTTACGGCGCATATACAAATTTTCTTTTGAGTGCAAAAATAAGAGTTATAAACGCCGAAGACGATTTTTTGAAAACGCTTACAAAGCTTGATGCGATAAGGCTTTATCCTTCGCATGATATAAAGGATTTGCGCTATTTTATCCGAAATGACGAACCGTACACGGCTTTTACGCTAAAGGATTTGGGCAGTTTTGAAGTGTACGGCATCGGATATCATATCGCGCTTGACGCTTCTTTGGCGATTTTGGCGGCACTGAATGATTTGCCGCTCGAAAAGATAAGAGAGAAATTAAAAGAGTTCAGAGGTATCAAAAAACGCTTTGACATTATAAAAAGTTCAAAAGATTTTATCCTTATAGACGATTATGCGCATCACCCTACAGAGATAAGCGCAACGCTCAAATCAGCTAAAATTTACGCGCAGATGATGGGATTTGGGCAGATAACCGCTATATGGCAACCACATAAATATTCGCGCGTAACGGACAATCTGGAAGCTTTTACCAAATGTTTCAAAGGCGTTCATGAGTTGATAATTTTGCCTGTATATTCTGCGGGCGAAGCGGAGATAAAGATAGATTTTGAAAGCGAATTTAGCTCTTACAATCCTCTATTTGCCGACAAAATAGAGCGTGAAGAGAGCGCAATTGCCGTTTTAAAAGACGGCAAAGTCTTGAGGAAAATAGATAAAGGATTTATTATCGGTTTTGGTGCGGGCGATATAACATATCAGTTAAGAGGCGGTTTTTGATGGCGGTTTTTATACGTGCTTTTTTAGCTCTTATTTTGGCGCTTATGATTGTATTTGTCATCTCCAAAAAAGGCTTCACGCCTCTTAAGCGCGCTATTATCGGCTTTTTGGCGCTGCTTCTTATAATAGCCGCCGTGTTTTATGAGATAAGTTATTCAAAACAAAATATACAGGACAGAGAAATTTTAGGCGCGTTTGAGCAAAACAAAACCCTCAAGTGTAAAGGCAGCGAGATAACCTCTTCGGAGTTTAGCTATATTGGCGGTACGAAAGTTTTTGCGCGCAAAGACGGCAAAGGCATTATCGTCTCTATAAAGGATTGTGAGGTCAAATAGTGGACAAACTCATCTCCTCTCTTGATTTGGACGATTATATCACTCTCTACAAAAACTGCCTTGCGCGCGAAAAACCGCTGTTCATAGAGGGCGATACAAATCTGCATTTTCGTTTTATAAATGAACTTTGCCGATACGAATTGACGCCGCCGCCAAATGTTGCCAATCTTGACATGAAACTTACGCACCTTTTAAAACAGGGCGTTTTACATATAGATGAGATTTGGGAGTTTGTCAAAATAGTGCAATATTTTTTGTATTTAAAATCAAGAAAATTTGAAGGTTTTATCGGCGAATGGATTTTGGGGATTGAAATCCCAGAGGCGATATTGCAGATACAAACATGGTTTGATTCCAAAGGCAATCTCAAAGAGGAGACAGATTTGCGTTTTGCCGCGATAAATTCCTCACTAAAAATAGTAAAAGAGAAGGTGAACGGCGTTTTAAAATCACTCGTTTCATCTTCAAAACTGCAGGAGTTTTTAGCCGATACCCAGATACATTTTATCAATTCACAGGAAGCTTTACTGCTTCGCGGCGGATATACAGGCGTACTCAAAGGTTCTGTTATCGGACGAAGTGCGGGCGGATATTTTTACGTTGTGCCAAGCGCGCTTGAGAGTTATCAAAAGCAAGAATCAGAGATTTTAAGTAAAAAAGAGGCTTTGATATACGAATACGCGAAAAAAATAAGCGCAGAATTTAGCAAAAACAGAGCGTTTTTAAGCCGTTTAAATAGAGAGTTTGACCGTTTTGACAACTATTTTGCGCGCGTGATGTTTGCCAAATCAAATGATTTTGAATTTGTTTTACCGAACAAAAGCAACGATATAGTTTTGAAGGACTTTTCGCACCCAGCACTAAAAGAGGCAAAAAGCGTGAGCGTCAGTTTTACAAAAAGCATTTTGCTTATAACGGGCGTAAATGCGGGCGGAAAAACGATGCTTTTGAAGTCCATACTTGCCGCAGTGTTTTTGTCAAAATATCTTTTGCCGATGAAAATAGACGCAAAACATTCGCGTATAGGAAGTTTCAAAAACATCAAAGCCGTGATAGAAGATACGCAGAACGTCAAAAACGATATCTCTACTTTCGCGGGACGCATGGTGGAGTTTAGCAGGCTTTTTACGATAAATTCCGCTTTAGTCGGCGTGGACGAAATAGAGCTTGGCACCGACGCGGATGAAGCGGCAAATCTTTTTTGCGCCATTTTGGAGTTTTTAATCAAAAAAGAGATAAAAATCGTCATTACAACTCATCACAAACGTTTGGCTTCTATGCTTGCCGCAAACGAACATGTAGAGCTTTTAGCAGCTTTATATGATGAAAAAGCGCGGCGTCCGACATACGGTTTTTTGGCGGGGACTATCGGCAAAAGTTACGCGTTTGAAACGGCTTTGAGATACGGCATCGCGCAAAATATAGTTGAAAAGGCGCGCATGCTCTACGGTGAAGATAAAGAAAAACTGAATGATTTGATACAAAAAAATATAGATTTGGAGTTTGAATCAAGAGTAAAACTGAAAAACATAGAAGCAAAAATGCAAAAACTTGACAAACTTTCAAACTCGCTGAACGATGAGAAAGAGGCTCAAAAAAAAGAGTTTGACGCGCTTAAATTTCAGTTTGAGAGCGAATACTCCAAAGCCGTAAATCTTGCCAAAGAGGCAGCAAGGCAAAATGAGAGCAGAAATATCCATAAACTTTTAAACGAAGCAAACATAGCGAAAAAAGCGGCAAAGCTTCCGAAAATGGCTGAAAGTGAGGATTTGAACATTGGCGACAGAGTTAAATACGGCACGTTAAAAGGCTTTATAACGGCTTTAAAAAAAGATGAAGCGGTTGTTGATGCGGATGGGATTACGATGCGTTTGCCGAAAAGTTCTTTAAAAAAACTCTCTTCGTCTGAACTCTATGTCAAAAATAGCGGCGGCGTCTCTCTTACACGCCCATATGGCGCTTCGGTCAATCTTGACCTGCATGGACTGTGCGCTGACGAGGCTTTAGAAAAGAGCGATAAATTTATCTCGGACGCGCTTTTGGCTGGATTTGATGAAGTGTGCATATTTCATGGAGTCGGGACGGGAAAGCTTGCTTACGCCGTGAAAGAGTTTTTAAAAACTCACCCGCGCGTGAGGGAGTTTTTTGATGCGCCCGCAAATCAAGGCGGACTTGGAGCAACGATAGTAAGGCTTTAAGCGGTTTTTTATTTTTTTAAATATTTTTACTGCTATAATTATCAATATCTCAATTACAAAGGAGTATTTATGTCAAAAGTTTTAGTTCCGTTAGCGGAGGGTTTTGAAGAGATAGAAGCTGTGTCTGTCGTGGATATTTTGCGCAGAGGCGGTATTGAGGTCGTAACTGCCGCACTCTCAACGCAAAATGTAAAAGGCGCTCATGGTATCACTATCACAGCCGATACGCTTTTAAAAAACGTAAAAGAGAGCGATTTTGATATGATAGCGCTGCCCGGAGGCAATGAAGGACATAAAAATCTTGCCAAAAACAGAGAGTTGCTGAACATGTTAAAAGCGCATGAGAGGGCTGGCAAAACGCTTGCTGCGATATGCGCTGCACCTTATGTTTTGAAAGCTGCGGGAGTTTTGAGGGGCGAATATACATGTTACACGTCTATGGAAAATGTAATCGGACGCGAAGGCTATGTTGCCGATAAGGCAGTCGTGTCAAACAGCAAAAATGTTATCACTTCGCGCGGTCCTGCTACGGCGGTAAGTTTTGCGCTTTGCATTTTGGAAAAACTTGAAGGCAAAAACAAGGCGGCGGCTATAGAAAGATCTTTGGTCTGATGTTTGTCATGATTATTTATAGACTTTAATTTTTAATAATATTCTAAAGTCTATAAATATAAATTTATCATGATAATTATATTTTATATCCAAACCTGCCGACTACCATTTTTCGTATTGTTATTCTATTTTTGAATGCTTTTTGCAACTCTGCAATGATGGATATTATAAGTTTATTTTAATATAAATGATACAGTTTTGCGAATATTGACATATATTATCCCATAAAATTTTTAGAGATGAAAACAGCATATTTAAGGGAAGAAAATTATGTTTGGATTGAAAATTTTATTGAGTGCTGGTTTAAGCGTTTTAAATATGACAGTTTCCACTTAAACTTTTCACATTGAGTGAGTGCGAGATAATAGAGCATGCAGTCAAACAAAATATACGTAATAGTTATGATTAAAATATGTTTTGGCAAAAATAGAAATTGTATTAGAGTTTTAGCAGTAATTTATGCTTATAGTTTTAAATTTTAATTATCTGCCGAGCCAAAATGAGAACATATTTAAAGTTTTATTTTGCGGTATCAATAGACTAAATCAAATAAAAAGCTGTGCCAAAAATGGCTGCAACAGCAAATATCATTACAAATACACTCATTCTATATACCCTCTAATTCATTAGTTTTTTTAAAAAGTGTCTTGAGAGCATAAGCCAAGATTATTATATCACCGACAATGGCAATAGCGACAATAATCAATTGGGTAATACTCAAGTTTCCGACATTGATAAAAAGATAACTTTCCATACCAATCAATCCTAAAAACAGTGTAATTAGAAAGCTTTTAAGAATATCAATATACGTTTTACTTTTGTCCAATTTACTCATTTCTAAACTAAGCCAATTTGTACAATTCCATCAATAGAAAATTACATTATTATAATGATATAAAAAGTTTACATTTTCAAATTTTTGTAGTTTTCTCTTGATGACTAATGGCAGATACAAAACTCACTTGATAGAGAGAAAATTTTTTATTATCGCGCTTCCATGCGGAGTTAGGATAGATTCAGGGTGAAACTGTACGCCGTACACGTCAAAATCAGCATGTTTTATCGCCATTATCTCTCCGTCTTCGGTTGCGGCTATGACTTTTAAACAGGCGGGAACATTTGAAGCGTCCGCCGCCAAAGAGTGATATCTCGCGACTGAAATTTGACTCTCAAGACCTTGAAAAAGCGAACTTTTCGTATCAAGTGTTATGAGTGAGCATTTACCGTGCATGAGAGATTTGGCGTAGATAACTCTAAGTCCGAACGTTTCGCAGATGGCTTGATGCCCCAAACATACGCCAAGCAGAGGGATTTTGCCCGCAAAATATTTGACCGCCTTCATACAAACTCCCGCATCTTCTGGTCGTCCAGGACCTGGAGAGAGTATGATGGACGAAGGTTTTAGCGCGCCTATCTCTTCTACCGTCAATTCGTCGTTTCTTATTACTTTGATATCGGGGTTCATGGAGCCTGTGAGTTGATAAAGATTGTATGAAAAACTGTCGTAATTATCTATCAAAAGTATCATTTTGCCTCTCCTGACGCGAGAATCAGCGCATTCATGACCGCTTTTGCCTTATTGGCGCACTCTTCAAATTCATTTTCGGCTATGCTTTCAGCTACTATTCCCGCCCCCGAGCGCACATAAACTCTGCCGTCTTTCTTGCAGGCTATGCGTATGGCAATACAAGTATCCATGTCGCCCGTAAAACTTATATAACCTATCGCGCCGCCGTAAATCCCGCGTCTGTTTCCCTCAAGAGCATGAATAATCTCACATGCTCTTACTTTCGGCGCACCCGAGAGAGTACCTGCGGGCAAAACCGCATCTATCGCATCAAGCGCGTTTTTATCGTCTCTTATTTCACCATTAACGACTGAGCCTATATGCATGACATGCGAAAAGCGTATGATTGAGAGATAATTCTCCACCTTTACACTTCCAAATCGGCTTATTTTGCCTATGTCGTTGCGCCCCAAATCTACAAGCATATTATGTTCTGCCAGCTCTTTCGGGTCGTTTAAAAGCTCTTTTTCAAGCCTTTTATCTTCATTTTCGTCTGCGCCGCGCGCTCTTGTGCCTGCAAGCGGAAATGTGGAGACTTTTTTGCCGTTTAACTTCACAAGCGTTTCGGGAGATGCGCCTGCAATCTCCACCTTATCACTGCTGAAATAAAACATATAAGGAGATGGATTTATCCTGCGCAAAATCTCGTAAGTCTCAAAAAGGCTGCCATTAGCCTGCGCGTCAAATCGGTTTGAAAGCACTACTTGAAAGATATCACCCTCTTTTATGTGGTTTTTAGCTTTTTCTACCATCGCGCAATATTCGGATTTGTCAAACAGCGCGTTAAATTTTGAAGTTAATTTAAGCTTTGGAATATCTGCTTTTTTGCCGTTTTTGATAAGATGTTCTATGTTTTCAAGTTCGTTTACGGCTTTATTGTAGTTTTCGCTAAAAGCGTTAGTTTGGATATTTATGATTAAAAAAATCTCACCTTTTAGATTGTCAAACGCTATCACTTTATCAAAAAGCATCAAATCCGCATCTTTAAAGTTTTCAGCATCCTCGCCCTCTATTTTCAGGCTCCTTTCGGTATATTTGATAAAATCATACGAAAAATATCCCACAAGTCCGCCCGTAAAAGGCGGCAAATCGTCAAATTTCGGAGATTTGTTGTCGTCTATGATTTTTTGTATGTACTCTTTGGGATTGTCGCTTTTTATACTGAAATCAGCTCCGTTTTTAATAATCAAAACACCGTCTTTGCAGGATATTTCAAGCTTTGGATTGTAGCCTAAAAATGTATATCGCCCAGTATCGTTTTTATCTTCCAGACTCTCCAAAATAAAACAGTGGCGCGAAACATTTTTCAAAATTTTAAAAATTTCAATGCTTTTCATTCCGTCCTGTGAAATCACTTTATAAATAGGTACGGATTTGTATATGTGCGAAAGTTTTTCCAGTTTTTCAAAGTCCGACACAACAATCCTTTAAAAAATATTCAAGTTCGTATTATATGGTTTTATTATTATTTTTGTCAATAAGAAAAAGCTTAAAAAATACTCACCAGCTGATTTGGATATTGTCCAATTGTCTTAATTTTTCAATAAAAACTTCATTTATGCCGAATGGCAGCGGTATATTTACGCTCTGGTCATGCGCGATGATTTTGAGTACGCCTCTGCGCTCTCCGCCCGCATGTTCGCTTGAGAGTGCATGGATTTGCTCCAATACCGTCATATCTGAGGAGAGTTCTACGATAATCTCCACATTCGGCTTTTTGTTCTCTTCGCCGAATACGGCTTTTGCAACGCATGAATCACTTTTTGTTTCGTTTATATTAATATTTTCCGCCGCTTCGCCCTCTTCATTTTCACTTTTGGACGTTTTGATGACTTTTTGTTTCTGTTTTTTCGCCTCTTCCAAATCCATAATATTTAAGACTCTAAAGGAGTTGCCGCCGTCCTCTTTTATAAAATTTGCCAAGAGTGCGACAGGTTCGTTTATATTTATCGCCTCAAGCGCTCCAAGCATACTTTCAAAAATCGTAAACTCCAGTGTACCGCGCAAGTCAAGAAGAGTGAGAATGCCAAATTTGTTGCCTTTTTTGCTTATTTTTGTTTTGACATCCTCTACTTTGCCGATGAACAGCAGTTTAGAGCCGCTTTCGCATTCGTCAAGTTCGGTGGAGAGCGTGTATTTTATCTTTTTCAATTTATCTTTAAACTCTTCAAGCGGGTGTCCCGAGATGTAAAGTCCTGTCGTTTCGCGCTCAAAATCCAGCACTCTTTTCAGTTCGTATTCAGGAAAATTGTTAAGCTCTATATTTACCGCAAGTATCTCTTCATGAGTGCCGAAAAGCGAATTTGCCGCGCCGCGCCTTAGTTCGGACTTGTTTTGACTTGCCTTGATGATAGTCTCTATCTGTTCCAAAAGCGCTCTGCGCGAAAATCCGAAACCATCAAAAGCTCCTGATTTAATAAGGCTTTCAATGACTTTTTTATTGACTTTTTGTCCGTCTATGCGCGAAATAAAATCGCTTATATTTGTAAAATTTTTCTCGCTTCTTGCATCAAGTATGGATTTGACTGCGGCGATACCAACGCCCTTTATCGCGCCAAGTCCGAACAAAATAGCTTTGCCCTCATCTGTGATAACGGGCGTAAATTCAACATCACTTTTTGTGATATCTGGCGGCAGAAGTTTTATATCAAGTCTTTCAAGTTCGTCTATATACTGGACGATTTTATCGGTATTTCCCTGCTCGCTTGTCAGCAGAGCTGCCATAAATTCTTGAGGATAGTGCGCCTTAAGCCATGCCGTTTGAAAAGTAAGCATAGCGTAGCCTGCCGAGTGGGATTTATTGAAGCCGTAGCCTGCAAATTTGACGATAAGGTCAAACAGCTCTTCACACTTGCGCCGCTCAAAACCTTTTTTTTGCGCGCCTTCGACAAATTCGCCTTTCAGTCTGTCCATCTCCTCTTTTATTTTTTTGCCCATAGCGCGCCGCACCAAATCCGCGCTTCCGAGTGAAAATCCGCCTATGGTCTGGACTATTTGCATGACCTGTTCTTGATATACGATAACGCCGTAAGTTGGTTTTAGTATCGGCTCAAGTTCGTCAAACATATAGGTTATTTTCGAGCGTCCATGTTTTCGCTCTATAAAATCATCAAGCATTCCGGATTCCATTGGACCTGGACGATACAAAGCCACAACGGCTATGATATCTTCAAATGTAGTAGGCTGAAGTCTTGCGTTTAACTGCTGCATGCCTTCGGACTCTATCTGGAACAGTCCTGTTGTATGACCGCTTTTGATAGCGTTATATACCGCTTTGTCGTTCATGTCGATAGACGACCAGTCTATTTTGATATTGTGTCTTTTCTCTATAAGTTCCACAGCGTCGCTTATAACTGTGAGCGTATTTAATCCCAAAAAGTCAAATTTTATCAAATCCACATCTTCTAAAAACTTCAGCGAATACTGCGTGATGATATTGTTTTTGTCGGAAGGTTTGTAAAGCGGCGTTTTTTTCCAAAGCTCTTCGTTGCTTATGACAACGCCAGCAGCATGCATTCCTGCGTTTCTGTTAAGTCCTTCAAGCAAGAGCGCAAAATCCCAAACTCTTTTGGCATTTGTATTGCTCTCTATCAACTCCCGCAGCTTCGGCTCTTTTTGATAAGCGCCCGCTTTGTATCCCTCTTCGCCCTCTTTGCCTTTGCCGTCCAAAGTTATCTCAAGTTCGTTTGGTATGAGTTTTGCCATTGCGTCCGCTTCGGCATATGGCATTCCAAGAACTCTCGCGACATCTCTTATAACGCCGCGCGCCAAAAGCTTACCGAAAGTGATAACTTGCGCGACATTGTATCTGCCGTATTTTTGCACGACATACTGAAAAATCTCCTCGCGCCTTCTTTGGCAAAA
>JAISNG010000154.1 GCA_031276365.1 Campylobacteraceae bacterium
AGGGCATTTGACAACAGCTCATATGCCATATATTCAAACAACGGTACGGTAAACTCCGATATTTCAAATACTATTGATATATACGGCAATTTATTTAGCGATAATGACGGAGCTATCTCTTTGGCATTTAATAACGCATCATCTTTTGCAGGCGCTGCATCTTTAACAGAGCGCGGAGTTATATATCTCTCATTTGACAACTCCAAATGGTCGGTATCGGGAAATTCCACTATAAGCAATTTGGAACTTCTAAACGGCGCGGCGGTTGATTTGAACAGCTCTTCGGATTTTATCGCTCTTCATACTGATAATATATTGGGAGATACGGGAGAGTTCGGCATAAAAGTTGATGCCGTGAACAGCTTAAGCGATAAAGTCATAATAAACAACTCTTCTACAGGAGTTTACAACGTTAAATTTGACGACAGAACAACAGGAGGATATGTATCAAACGGTTCATTATCTCTATCCATAATAGAATATGCAAATCATTCAAACGGAAACTACAATGCATCGTTTAACGGACAGGTTGAATTGGGAGCCTTAGTTTATACACTAACTTATGACAACCAATCGGAAATCTACTACATAGGAGATGCTGCTTTTGGCGGCAGCAATAACAGCGGAGGCGGAAATGGAACAACACCTACTCCGCAACAAAGCTCTTCTGCAAATACTTCCGTCGGATTTGCAATGGTAAATTATGCGATAAACAATATAAATACGCAAACTATCCTTCAGCGTATGGGAGAGTTAAGACAGAGCAATGAGCAAAGAGATATCATGGGCGATATGTGGATAAGAACATATGCTGGAAAACTCGGCTCATTTGATGACAATAAAAGATTGGACGGCGTAAAGTACTATGGACTTCAAATGGGCATAGATAAGATGACAAATATAAATAATGCCAAAGTTTACACTGGTTTTAGCGCGGGATATGCAAGAGCAGATGCCAATTATGAAAAAGGCGACAGCCAAACTACCCTTTATGATTTTGGAGTATATGCGCTCTATTATGACGAGAGTGATTTTTATGTCGATACTCTTGCAAAATATAAAAAAAACAAAAACAATTTCAATGCCGTAACGATAAATAACAATTCTGTCAGCGGAGACGGAGATTCAAACAGTGTTTCACTCTCTGCCGAAGTTGGCAAAAGATACGGCTTGACAAATAACATATATCTTGAACCTCAAGTAGAACTTAGCTATACAAATCAAGGGAGTTTGAGCATTAAATCTTCAAACGGCTTGAAAACTGAGATTGACAAATACAACTCATATCTTTTAAGAGGAAGTATCATAGCAGGATATAAATTGAAAGATACGGTAAATCTCTATCTGAAAACGGGCTTCATAAGAGAACTTGACGGCAAAAGCTCATATATGTTCAATGCAGACGAAAACAGTAAAAAAGAGTACAAACCAAACAAAAACACATTTGACAATGCTCTTGGTATTACGATAAACAGCAGCGCTCATAATATATATGCAGAGGGAGCTTATCAAAAAGGTGATGAGTTTGACAATGTAAGAGCAAATGTAGGATATAGATATAGATTTTAAGTATTGCGGGGAGGGAAACTCTTTGCTTGTCGCGGGTATGACGACATCTTCCGTCGCACCTGCAACCGAACGACAAGCAAATATCCTTTTCCGTCATTCCCACGCAGGCGGGAATCCAAAAAGATTGCAATCAAAAAGAAGAAATGTTTATAAAAGATGTTTGTCATATATTCCGTAATACCAACAACCGAACGACAAACAAATATCCTTTTCTATCATTTGCTGTTTAAAAGATAAAAATATCCCTCCGTCATTCCCGCACGAACGATACGATGTCAGTCGTCATCGTGAGGAATGCGGGAATCCAAAAAAACTTATAATCAAACAAAAGCTTTTATACAAGAGATTGACGTCCTATCATCTGTTTCTTACTTTCTTTCATGATTTTACTTTTGAAATTGTTTTCAATTTGGTTTTCTGCCTGCACGGGAATGACAACATATTACGTCATACCTGTGAAAACAAGCGAAGCGTTTTCGGCTTGTCAAAATGTTTCCTTGAAAACGGGTATCTAAAAGGACATCTGCAGACATAAATCGTTCATAAAAGAAATTGATATTTTAGAGTTTGTTCTTTTATTTTCTTTTTTACATAATAAAATTTGGATTCCCGCATTCCTCACGATGACGACTGACGTCGTATCGTTCGTGCGGGAATGACAGAAAAGGATATTTACTATCGTTCGGTTGCTGGAATGATAAAAACCGTGTCTTTTGTATAAGCCAAAACCATATATCTTTGTATGCAAGTCAAAAACCACAAAAACATTCTGTGTAAAAATGACGATTTCTTCTGCCATACTCAAAAGAACAATACGGCGTTATTTGTCATCATAAGAAAACATGTATCATCTCTCCGTCATACCTGCACCCTCTTCTGTCATTCCAGCGCAGGCGGGAATCAAAAAAACTTTTGCAAATAAGCAATATGTTCATAAAAGAAATTGATATTTTAGGGTTTGTCTTTTTCTTTTCTTACATGATTTCTTTTTTATGTAATAAAATATGGATTCCCGCATTCCTCACGATGACGACTGACGTCGTATCGTTCGCGCGGGAATGACGGAGGGATATTTTTGTCTTTTCAACAGTAATGACAGAAAAGGTATTTGTTTGTCGTTCTGCGGAAATACGTCAAATTGTGTTATATTTGCTTTGATTAAAATATCCGAGAGCCTTATTTAAGCCTTGAATATTTTTTAACATTTCTCACAAATTGCAGCAACTTTTAATACTTCGGTCATTGCGGAATTTCTATTGATTTCATTAAGTCAAAGCTGCTTCTATAACTACTTTATCAAACTTGTACTTTAAGCAATCCAAAGAGCATAAAACTCTTTTTTACAGACAGTGTTACCGCTTTTTATATTGCAGTCCAGCCGCCGTCAATATTTAAAAGTTGCCCTGTCGTAAAACTTGAAGCGTCAGATGCAAAATAGATAAGAGCGCCGTCAAGTTCACCCTCATTGCCAAATCTTCCCATCGGACAATACGTACTCAATATTTGCCCAAATTTTGGATCTTGCGACACTCTTGTCGTCATTTCGGATATGAAATACGAAGGGCCGATAGCGTTTACCGTGATATTATATTTTGCCCATTCTATTGCCAGCTGGCGCGTTAGCATTAAAACACCGCCCTTGGCCGCACAATATCCGCTGATACCGCTGCTCAACATGCCGACTCTGCTGTGAATAGAGCCAAGATTGATTATCTTACCGTAACGCTGTTCTATCATTACTTTACCAACTTCGCGGGCAAAAAAGTAAACGCTGTTCAGATTTGTGCCGATTACGACATTCCAATCCTCATCGCTTTGCGTCTGCGCACTTACAGAGCGTGCAACACCAGCATTATTGACAAGTATGTCTATGCGCCCAAACTTGTTTTTGACTTCAGCTACCACATTTTTTATATCATCATTGTTTAGTACATCGCAACGCAAAGGCAGGCATTTGACGCCAAAAGCTTCTATCTCTTTGGCTGCGGCTTCGAGCTTTTCAACTCTGCGCGCTACTATCGCAATATTTGCGCCTTGACGCGCCAATGCTTTTGCAAACTGCGCTCCCAATCCTGACGAAGCTCCTGTAACTATCGCGTTTTTACCGCTCAAATCAAACAAATTCATTTTTAATCCTTTATTTAAAATAATTAATATACTACATTAAATATAAAAATTTATATAAATAATAAAAGCACAGCCGCGTTTTTGCGGTTGCTTATTTTATTATATGACATTTTCCAACAAGTATCAATCCACGCCGACCATAACTGAAGTGGCTTTTATGATTGCGTAAGCCTCTTTACCTTCGCGAAGTCCAAGCTCTTCTATGGATTGCAAAGATATGGTTGATGTTATCTTGTTACCGCCGCCGATATCTATAACCACGATACCGTTTATAACGCCCTTGGTGATAGATATCACTTTACCCTTAAATTGATTTTTTGCACTTAATTTCATTTGTATTCCTTTTTAAAATTTATATATATGATATAATGCCCGAAAAACAGTAAAGGTAAACTTATGATTGATAAATTTAAACACTTTGTGCCGCAAATTGGCAAAAACGTTTTTATAGCCAAAAGTGCCGATGTTATCGGAGAGGTAAAGATAGGAGACGATAGTTCGGTATGGTTTGGAGCGGTGATAAGAGGCGACGTTCACAGTATAAGTATAGGAGCGCGCACCAGCATTCAAGACGGAAGTATCATACATGTTACACATTACAAACTTGCCGACAGAAGCGACGGGCATCCAACGGTTATCGGCGACGATGTAACCGTTGGACATGGAGTTATTTTACATGGCTGCACGATTGGAAATGCGTGTCTTGTCGGCATGGGAGCTACTATTCTTGACGGCGCGGTAATAGGAAACGAATCTATAGTCGGCGCAGGCTCTTTGGTAACACGCGGCAAAGTTTTTCCGCCACGCTCATTAATACTCGGTTCTCCCGCGCGCGCCATAAAAACGCTAAGCGATGAAGATGTGAAAGAGTTGTATGCTTCCGCAGTGCGTTATGTGAAGTTTAAAGATGAATATTTGCAAGATTAAACGGCGGATTTTAAGAGCTTAAAAAAACCGTATGTGAAATGAAGACAAATTTAGCTTTATAGCTTTGCGAGGTTTTGTTAAAAGTTTGCAAAACCGCTTGTGAAATCAAAACTTTAGAAACGATGGTATTATCTCACTCATTTTTTAAGCTTGAAAAGCCGCATGTTAAATCAAAACATTAAAAGTTTCCCTGTCAATGAAAGCGTCGTCTATCAGCTTGAAAAGCCGTATGTTAAATCAAAACCATAAGAAACCATAAAATAGGCATAAAAAAGTTAGCTTGAAAAATTACAGTAAAATCAAAATCTGCGATGATTTGCAGCAGTTTGTTTGAAACTCACATGTGAAGTCAAACAGGCCTAATCTCATCACATTGAAAAAACAATATACTAAATCAAAGCGTGATAACACTTGCATGCGCCTTGCCTTACAAAACAGTATGTAAAATCACAGGCGATTAGCGTGCAATTTTGCTAAAACCATTTTGTATGGGAAGTTAAAAACATATGCGTAAAATAATCTCGGTGCGGACGGATTTTAAGTATTTTTGTTTTTTACAGCAGCGGCCAGCGCGGCATCCATGGTGGCAATATGAAGCTTAAACCACTCGGGAAGCCGCTCATTGATATACGACCTTAACATGAGAGGATGCTTTGAAAAATAGTCCATCTCAAAAAGCAGTTTGTCATGTTCGTCAGTATGCTCTTTTTGAGATGAGAGAGATATCTCCTGCATCATCTCCTGTTCTGATTTAAAATGGGCTTTTGTGTGCGATATGATTTTGGCAAAAACTTCTGTTAATTCGGCTTTTGAAGAGTTTTGCGCAATGCTTAGCAACCCAATAAACTCTTCATGAGTTTTGTCTATCTGTTCCACTCCAAGTTCAAAATCTTTTTGCCAAACCACTGTCAATCCTTTGCATTGTTTATAATATGCAAAATGCGTTCCATTTGAAAATATAAATCTTTAAGTCCTCATTGGCTAAAATTGACTTTTAATTACCCCCCCATCAAAGGAATCACATATGCGAGGCTACAAAGTTTTTGCAGGAACAGCCAATCTTGAATTTGCCAAACAAGTGGCGAAAAACCTCTCTCTTCCGCTCTCTGATGCACAAGTTCAC
Organism: Campylobacteraceae bacterium; assembly: GCA_031276365.1. Classification (GTDB taxonomy): domain Bacteria; phylum Campylobacterota; class Campylobacteria; order Campylobacterales; family Campylobacteraceae; genus JAIRKW01. The sequence continues at coordinate 5,747 of JAISNG010000154.1, forward strand.
ACTTTTAGCGACGGCGAAATAAGCGTACAGATAAGTGAAAGTGTGCGCGGAAAGGATATATTTATCATACAGTCCACATGTTCTCCCGCAAACAACAATCTTATGGAGCTTCTCATACTAACGGATGCTTTGAGGCGAAGTTCTGCTAACTCCATAACTGCCGTAATTCCATATTTCGGTTACGCAAGACAGGATAGGAAAGCTGCGCCAAGAGTGCCGATTACTGCGAAACTCATCGCAAATATGCTTCAAGCTGCAGGCATAAACCGCGTTGTTACGATAGATTTGCATGCAGGTCAAATACAGGGATTTTTTGATATTCCCGTGGACAATCTTTACGGTTCGGTTGTCTTTTACAATTATGTTTTAAACAAAAATTTCAAAAATCTTGTCGTTGCAAGTCCCGATATAGGCGGTGTGGCAAGAGCCAGAGCGTTTGCGAAGAAGCTCAGCGTGGATATGGTCATCGTGGACAAGCGCCGCGAAAAAGCCAATGAGTCGGAAGTGATGAATATCATAGGCGAAGTTGAGGGGAAAAATATCATTTTGGTAGATGATATGATAGATACAGCCGGCACCATAGTCAAAGCTGCTGCTGCACTGAAGGAAAAGGGGGCAGTAAGCGTCATGGCTTGCTGTACGCATGCGGTACTTTCCGGCGCTGCTTATGAAAAGATAAAAAGCAACCATCTTGACGAACTCGTAGTAACGGATACTATCCCGTTAAAAGAGGAAAATCCAAAGATTAAAGTCCTCTCTGTTGCGCCGTTGTTTGCCGAAGTTATTAGAAGAGTTTACCACAACGAGAGCGTAAACGGACTCTTTTTTTAAGCTTTAAATAATGCAAAAAAATATTAGAAATTTTTCTATCATAGCTCATATTGACCATGGCAAAAGCACATTAGCAGACAGGCTCATTCAAGAGTGCGGCGCGGTAAGCCAGCGCGAGATGCATTCACAGATAATGGACACTATGGACATAGAAAAAGAGCGCGGCATAACGATAAAAGCTCAAAGCGTGCATCTAAACTATGTAAGAGAAGGTGTGAAATACACGCTAAATCTCATAGACACACCAGGACATGTGGATTTTTCATATGAAGTGAGCCGCTCTCTGGCATCGTCTGAGGGCGCGCTTTTGGTCGTGGATGCTTCGCAGGGCGTTGAAGCGCAGACGATAGCAAATGTCTATATAGCATATGAGAACAATCTTGAACTTATCCCCGTCATAAACAAAATAGACCTTCCCGCCGCAGATACCGCGCGCGTCAAAAACGAGATAGAACATGTCATCGGGCTTGACTGCTCAGAAGCTATTGAAGTCAGCGCAAAAACAGGCTTTGGCATACATAAACTGTTAAACGCCATTATAGATAAAATTCCTCCTCCGCGCGGCGACAGAAACGCTCCAACAAAAGCGCTCATTTACGACAGTTGGTTTGACAACTATCTGGGAGCGCTGGCGCTTGTGAGAGTTTATGACGGGCAGATTAAAAAAGGTCAAGAGATACTTGTCGTCGGCACAAATAAAAAACATGAAGTCTTAAGCCTCATGTATCCTCACCCTCTAAGTCCTATAAAAACGGATATGATAAAAACGGGTGAGATAGGAATCGTCGTTTTGGGACTTAAAAATGTGAGCGACGTAAAAGTCGGCGATACTGTAACGGACGCCAAAAATCCGACAAAAGAAGCTATACATGGGTTCAAAGAGGCGAAACCGTTTGTGTTTGCAGGACTTTACCCAATCGAAACCGATAGATTTGAAGATATGAGAGACGCGCTTGAAAAATTGAAACTCAACGATTCAAGCATCAGTTATGAGCCCGAAACTTCCGCCGCTTTGGGATTTGGTTTTCGCGTCGGATTTTTGGGACTTTTACACATGGAGGTGGTAAAAGAGCGGCTTGAACGTGAGTTTGATTTGGATTTGATAGCTACCGCGCCAACCGTTACATACAAAGTAAAAAAGACGGACGGCACGATACTCTCTATCCAAAATCCAAGCGAACTTCCGCCAGTAAACGAGATAAGCGTTATAGAAGAGCCTTATGTGAAAGCTACGGTTATCACTCCAAGCGAATTTTTGGGCAATATCATAACTCTCATCAACAACAAGCGCGGCATTCAGACAAAGATGGACTATCTAAACGAAACGCGCGTTTTATTGGAATATGACATTCCCATGAATGAGATAGTGATGGATTTTTACGACAAGCTCAAATCCGCCACAAAAGGTTATGCGAGTTTTGATTACGAATTATCCGGCTATCGCGCAGGAAATCTTGTAAAACTTGACGTAAGAGTCGCAGGAGAAATTGTAGATGCGCTATCCATTATCGTTTCAAACGAAAAGGCGCAAAGCAAAGGCAGAGAGTTTGTAAGTGCGATGAAAGAGATAGTACCAAGACAGCTTTTTGAAGTTGCGATACAAGCAAGTGTGGGCAACAAAATAATCGCGCGTGAAACCGTGAAGTCAATGGGCAAAAATGTTACGGCAAAATGCTACGGCGGCGACATAACACGTAAACGCAAACTTTTGGAGAAGCAAAAAGAGGGTAAAAAACGTATGAAAGCGATAGGCAAAGTTCAGCTTCCACAGGAGGCGTTTTTGGCTGTTTTGAAGATTGATTAGATGAAAATATAAGATGCAAAGAGAGTTTTAACGGTTGATTTGTGCACTCTTGCTTGCAATCACAGCTTTGGTTGATGATATTTTTAATGAAGCCAAAAAAGCTTACAGGAACGGCGATTATGCAAAAGTCGCCAAATTATTTAAAAAGGCTGTGATGACAGAGAGATTTCGGACTGTAATGATTTAAGAGATATGTATAAAAACTAAGCGCTTTAAACAGAACTTTCCAAAGATGCAGAGTTTACAAAAAATCATGCAACAGAGAAGATGCCGAAGGCTGCAAGGGTTTGGAGGTAATGCATCAAAAAGTCTTTTTGTCTAATTAGCATTCTTCTTGATGAGATTTATATAAAATGTAAATAAACGCCTTTTCCCTCACACCCACACACAACCAACAACAAACAAAACCGCACCTTTTCTATCATAAAAGATAAAAATATTACGTTCCATTCCTACATTCCTCTCCGTCATTCCCGTGCAAACGACAAGTGAAATACATTACATAGAAGCAGACGCAAATACTCTCCGCCGTCATTCCCGCGCAGGCGGGAATCCAAACCCAAAACTACTTCAAAAGTAAAATCATAAAAAGCAAAAAACAGATGATAAAGTATCAATTGCTTCCAAGAACACATTGTTTATTTGTAAATTCTTTTTAGGTACCCGTTTTCACGGATTGAGATAGAGGAGTTATAACTGCTGTGAAATATGGATTGTTTGGATTCCCGCATGCGCGGGAATGACGGAAGAGGTTGACATTCCCTCAAGATATGCGCTCACTCACATTCGGTCGCTGGTATAACGGATTTTGGTCTTTATTGGTATGATGGAGAGAGAATATTTGTATTGTTTGCAGATTTTCATATAAATTATGGAGTTTGGTTTTCGCTTGTCGTTCGGTCACTGATATGACGGAAAAAGATTGTCGTTCTTATTTTTTCGTCATTCCTGCTGCTCTTCTTTGTTCTTTCATTAACTGCCGCCGACTTATAGTACGTATGATTATCAATTTCGTAATTTTTGCCACAACTCTGTCATTCCCGCGTGAGCGATAACTTTTCGAAGGAATCTCATTGCGAGAAATGCGGAAATAAAAACTAAAAACATGAACAAATGCACACGCTCTATCTGCCGCTTACGAGAGTAAAAAAGCGCAAAGCCGAATAAAAAGCTTTTTTCAACTCTTTTTTGATAAAATAATCGCCTTTAAGTTAATAAAAAAGGATTTTTATGCCGATACTTGATATTTTAAGCGGACTTGTTACAAATATACACTTTATATTTTACGTTATCAGTTTTTTTGTCGGCGGTATTCCATTCGGCTTGCTTTTAGCAAAAAAATTTGCCGGTGTGAACCTGAAAAACATGGGTAGTCAAAGCATAGGCGCAACAAATGTGCTTAGAGTAGTGAAAGATAAACACCCTGTATTGGCGAAAAAACTTGCCGTTATCACTGTTGCGCTGGATGCTTTCAAGGGCATTTTTATGCTGTTTGTCGGGACGCTGCTCGGATTTGACATAAACGCTTTATGGCTCATGGCTATCATGTCAGTAAGTGGGCATTGCTTCAGTCCGTATCTAAAATTTGAAGGCGGTAAAGGAGTTGCGACAGGTGCAGGCGTAATGCTGTTTTTGTTACCTATAGAAACGCTCATAGCCATAGCAGTGTGGTTTATTGTCGGCAGGATTTTGAAAATTTCCTCAGCCGCTTCACTCTCGGCAGTTGCAGCATTAGTCGTTTCGGTTATTGTTATACATGGAACAATTCCTCATGTAAATTCTCTCACACCGTTGATAGTCGTAGTATTTATAGTGTTTTACAAACATATCCCGAATATCGTCAGACTTCTCAAAAAAGAGGAGAGTAAAGTTGTCTGACAAGATAACTCTTTTGATTGAAAAGCTGGAGTTTGAAGCCATTATCGGACTGCTTGAACATGAGAGGCAAACGCCTCAGAGAGTTGAAGTTTGGGCAAAAGCAGAGATAAAATATAACAAAAAATCACTTATTGATTATGCGCTTTTGTGCAACGTAATAAAAAACACAATACAAGATGGAAAATTTTTCACTGTTGAAGAGGCGCTTTTGTGTACATGCAAGAAAAT
>JAISNG010000031.1 GCA_031276365.1 Campylobacteraceae bacterium
AACGATATATCTAAAAGAGGTACTTGAAAGCGATATATTCAAAAAAGCCTCTTCGCCTCTTACAGTTGCGCTTGGAAAGGATATAGTCGGCAACCCTTTTGTTACGGATATCAAAAAACTGCCGCATCTTTTGATAGCAGGAACTACTGGAAGTGGTAAGAGCGTCGGCATAAACGCCATGCTTATGTCGCTTTTGTATAAAAATTCACCCGATACGCTGCGTCTTATGATGATAGACCCAAAAATGCTTGAATTTTCCATATATAATGATATACCGCATCTTTTGACACCTGTTATTACAAATTCAAAACAGGCGATTATTGCGCTTTCAAATATGGTAGCTGAAATGGAGAGGCGATATAAAATCATGAGCCACTCAAAGACTAAAAATATAGAGAGCTACAACGAAAAGATAAAATCCGAAGGCGGCGAGATAATGCCGTATATTGTGGTTATCATTGACGAATTGGCTGACCTCATGATGACAAGCGGCAAGGATGTTGAGATTTATATAGCGAGGCTTGCGCAAATGTCAAGAGCGGCAGGTATTCATCTGATAGTTGCTACGCAAAGACCATCCGTTGATGTTGTGACGGGTATCATCAAGGCAAATCTCCCCTCACGTATAAGTTATAAAGTAGGACAGAGGATAGACAGCAAAGTAATACTTGACACTCAAGGGGCAGAATCGCTTTTAGGACGTGGTGATATGCTCTTTACGCCTCCTGGCATGAGCGGAGTTATAAGGCTTCATGCGCCATATACGAGCGAGCAGGAGGTAGAACGCGTGGTTGATTATCTCAAAGCACAGCGTCCAACGAATTACGACGAGAGCTTTTTAAAGGATAACAGCGAGAGTATTAGCAGTTCTTACAGCGGAGGCGAATATGCCGACAGCGACGAGATAGACGAGCTTTTTGAAGATGCAAAGCGCATAGTTTTGACAGAGCAGAAAACCTCCATCAGTTACATACAAAGACGCTTACAGATAGGCTACAACCGCGCGGCGAGGATTGTGGAACAGCTTGAGAATATGGGTATTTTAACTCCGCCGAACAATAAAGGGCAAAGAGATATTATAGTTTAGAATATTGTAAAGATTTGATACATGTATGCATTAAATGTGTCGAAAATAAAACAATTTTTATCCTATTGAGAGAAAATCCTGATATTATATGCTATTAAATTTTAGCGATTAAGGAGTATTGATGAGTGATTTTTTGAAAGAGTACAGGGAAATTGAGGAGCAAAGAAGTAAAGAAGGCATTCCGCCGCTTCCTTTAAACGCGAAACAGACGAGCGAAATTGTTTCGTTATTGAAAAAAAATGACAAGGATAGCAAATTTTTATTGGAGCTTTTGAAAAACAGAGTGCCGCCTGGAGTTGATGAAGCGGCATATGTCAAAGCCGCTTTTTTAAGTGAAATATTGGAAAGCAAAACAGAGTGTGCTCTTGTGTCAAAACTTCATGCGATAAAAATTTTAGGCACTATGCTTGGCGGTTACAATGTTGCGCCGTTAGTAAAAGCGCTTTCAAGCAAAGACGAAGAGATAGCTGCAACCGCAAGTAATGAGCTAAAACATATCATTTTGGTTTATACCGCTTTTGACGATGTAGAGAAACTCTCAAAAACAAACAAATTTGCCAAAGATGTATTGATTTCATGGGCAAATGCCGAATGGTTTACAGCAAAAGAATCGCTTTCTAAAAATATAAAACTTGCAGTTTTGAAAGTAAATGGAGAAACAAATACCGATGATTTATCTCCTGCCAGCGAAGCTTTTACAAGAAGCGATATACCGCTTCATGCAAATGCCATGCTAAACAAAAAAATGCCCGAAGCCTTGAGGGAGATAAAAGAACTTCAGAAAAAAGGCTATGAAGTTGCTTATGTGGGTGATGTTGTAGGAACTGGAAGTAGCAGGAAGTCAGGTATCAACTCCATACAGTGGCATATAGGCAGAGATATACCTTTTGTTCCAAATAAAAGAACGGGCGGAATCATACTTGGAAGCACCATTGCACCGATATTTTTTAATACCGCAGAAGATAGCGGAGCGCTGCCTATTGAAGTAAATGTAGACGGCTTAAAAACAGGAGATGTGATTGAACTGCTGCCGTATGAGGGTAAAGTGTTAAAAGGCGGCGAAGTTGTCGGAACTTTCAGCCTTGAGCCAAATACTATCGCAGATGAATATCAAGCCGGCGGCAGAATACCGCTTATCATAGGACGCGGATTGACAGCTAAGGCAAGAGTGGCTTTGGGATTGGAAGCAGAAAATATCTTCACAAAACCTATCCAGCCAAAAGGCGATTCATCCAAAGGCTACACTCAAGCGCAAAAGATAGTAGGAAATGCATGTAATCTAAAAGGCATAAGAGCTGGAATGTATATAGAACCTCTTACATTAACCGTAGGTTCGCAGGATACGACGGGTCCAATGACAAGAGATGAGATAAAAGAGTTAGCCGCTCTTGACTTCGGCGCTGATTTTGTTTTGCAGAGTTTTTGCCATACAGCCGCATATCCGAAACCAAGCGACGTAACGCTTCATCGTACACTGCCGAATTTTATCTCATCACGAAAAGGTGTGAGTTTGAAAGCAGGGGATGGTGTAATACATTCATGGTTAAACAGAATGGTACTTCCCGATACAGTAGGCACAGGCGGCGACAGCCATACGAGATTTCCGATAGGCATTTCGTTTCCAGCAGGCTCAGGACTTGTTGCATTTGCAGCGGTTACTGGTTTTATGCCTCTAAATATGCCCGAATCCGTGCTCGTGAGATTTAAAGGCAAACTACAAGACGGAATCACACTTAGGGATTTGGTAAATGCCATTCCCTATTATGCGATAAAACAAGGACTTCTTACAGTTCCTAAAAAGAACAAGAAAAACATATTTGCAGGAAAGGTTTTAGAGATAGAAGGATTGCCGGATGTGAAAGTTGAACAGGCGTTTGAACTCTCTGACGCCGCTGCCGAAAGAAGCGCTGCTGCATGTTGTGTGGATTTGAATAAAGAGCCTGTGATTGAATATCTAAATTCAAATATAGTTTTGATAGAATCTATGATAAAAGCTGGTTATCAAGACGCGGCAACACTGCAAAGACGCGCGGATAAAATGAGAGAGTGGCTGAAAAACCCTGTCTTGTTCAAAGCTGACAAAAATGCCGAATACGCGGCTGTTATAGAGATTGATTTAAATGATATAAAAGAGCCGATTCTTGCTTGTCCGAACGACCCCGATGATGTAGCGACATTAAGCGAGGTTTTAGCTGATGAAAATAGGGCAAAAAATATAGATGAAGTTTTTGTGGGAAGCTGTATGACAAATATCGGACACTACAGGGCTTTGGGTGAAATACTTAAAAATGAAGGTCAAACTCCGGCTACGTTGTGGATAGCACCGCCTACCAAAATGGACAAAGCACAGTTGATAGAAGAGGGGTATTACGCACTTTTCGGCGCAGCTGGAGCCAGAATAGAGATACCCGGATGCAGTCTTTGCATGGGAAATCAAGCAAGAGTTAAAGATAATGCTGTGGTTTTTTCAACCTCCACAAGAAATTTTGACAACAGAATGGGAGTAGGCGCGAAAGTATATCTTGGAAGCGCCGAACTTGCGGCTGTTTGTGCGCTTTTGGGAAGGTTGCCGAGCGTGGAAGAGTATTTGAGTATTGTTCCTAAAAAACTTTCAGGCAAAGAGAGCAGTATCTATAAATATCTAAATTTTAACCTCGTAAAAGATTATGAATTGACAAATTGACAAAATGACCTTTTATGTGCAAACGTAAAAGGTCAAACTTCAAAAAACTTTTGTAAAATAACTTCATCATAAAAAATAAAAAACCAAAGAAGATGAATGTTTTGTGAAAATTTCGGCAAATGCGGCAGTTGCACACTTTATGACTTGAATTATGACGAACAAAAAAAGTTTAAAATAGAGTATATGCACCAACTGTTCGACTCTTTTGAAGTAGAAAAATTTGAGTGGCGCTCGTCAAAGCAAAGCCACTACCGTTCGCGCGCTGAATTTATGATTTATCACGATGGAGACAGTATCGCATATGCTATGCACGCTTTAGATGAAAAACGCAAACTACCCATATCAAGCTGCCCGAAAACAGACGAAAAAATATATGATTTGATGCCAAAACTGCTCATATATATAAAAAAGAGTGAAGTATTAAGAAGAATGCTTTTTGGTATTGAGTTTTTAAGTTCGCATGATAAGATACTTGCGGTTTTGTTATATCACAAAAAACTTGACGAATCTTGGCGGGGTGCGGCAGGAGAGTGTGCTTCAATACTTGGCGTCAAACTGACGGGCAGAAGCAAAAATG
>JAISNG010000042.1 GCA_031276365.1 Campylobacteraceae bacterium
TCCTTTGCCGCTCTCACCGGTGAATGCTATCTTTTCACCTTTTTCAATCTCCAAAGAAACATTGTCTATGACTTTTGTTTTATCATTGTACGAAAAACTCACATTTTGCAGAACGATTGAGCTGTTGAAATCTATCTTTTCATCGCCATACTCTTCAGAGTAAGCGCTCAAATCCTTATGTATAATGTCTAATGATTTTTTTAAAAATATGATTTGATTGTAATTTCCAAGTATCCTTGAAATCCCTGGAAGCATTCTGTAAAGCGCCAAAGCATACATGGAGATGACAGGTATAATCAAAGCGGGATTTTCATACTTTAACAAAAGATACAAAATAGCCGCCAAAATAGCTGAAAAACCTATCGATTCTATAATGTATCTCGGGGCAAATGATACCGTATAGGAGTTTGTATATGACTTTGAAAAATTGCCGCTTTCTCGTATGAAACTCTCCGTTATCTCCTTTTCATTGCCCTTTAACTTCAGGATTCTGAAGTTTCCGAACGACGCGGTTATAAGTTTCAAAAAATTCTCCTGCGACCTGCTGCGTCTCTCTCCCTGCGTATTTGCTATCTTATTTATAATCCTTATAACCACAAACACGCTCGCGCCCATAATCAAAGTCAGCCCCAAAGTCATCTTAAATCTTACATACAGCAAAAGTACATAAAAAAATATGACTGTAAAAATTTCGGAGAACAGCATTAAAATATTTTGGATTAGAAAACTCAAGTTCAGCGTCTCGTTGGATACTACTTTGATGATGGCGGAAGAGTTATATTTGACGATATTTTTATATGGCATATGAAGGTAGTTTTTGAACAGAGAGTTTGCAAATTTGCCGAAATTATCAAACGCAAATTTATTTAAAAAATAGGTAAATACAAGCGAATACACACCTCTAAAAAGATAAAAGACGACTAGAAAAATACCAAAATATAGAATAAAACTCTGCTTATCGCTAAAGCCAAAAAAGTCATAAGCTATCTTGTAATATCCGCCGTCTATTATGTCAGGATTGGACGCCATAGAGATAAAAGGCATAATGGCAGAGATGCTCGCCATCTCAAGCACAGAAAATAAAATCGTGCAGCAGAGCATAATAAGCAGTATTATTTTGGTCTTTTTATCCAAAATAGCTCTTAGTTTTTTAATCACGCTCTCTTTATCTTTTTTCATTGAAGATTTTATACACCTTTCTTATCCCGTCTTCCAACACCGTTTTGTATCTCCAGCCTAAATTTGACAGTTTTGTTACATCACAGAGTTTTTGCATAACGCCGTCGGGTTTTGTCGCATCAAACACAAACTCTCCCTCAAATCCGACAACTTTTTTGATAATACTTGCCAGCTCTCTTATAGTTAAATCTTCGCCCGTTCCTATATTGATATGCGTATTTCTTATCTCTTTTTTATCTTTAATCAAATCCTTAAAATCAACATTTTCCATGATAAACACACAGGCATCCGCCATATCTTCACTATATAAAAACTCTCTTCTTGGAGTACCGCTGCCCCAAATCTCCACTGTTTTTTTGCCATTTATCTTAGCTTCATGTATTTTTCTCAAAAGTGCTGGCAACACATGTGATGTGTTCAAATCAAAATTATCATTTGGTCCGTAAAGATTCGTCGGCATGACGGATATAAAATTTGTCCCGTACTGCACATTATAACTCTCGCACATTTTTATTCCTGCGATTTTGGCTATTGCGTAAGGTTCATTCGTGTACTCCATAGAGCTTGTCAAAAGAGATTCTTCACTTATAGGCTGTGGTGCATTTTTGGGATAGATGCAACTGGAACCCAAAAACAGCAGTTTTTTTACACCGTTTCTGTAACTTTGATATATGATATTGTTTTGAATCTGCATATTTTCATATATAAAATCAGCTCTGTATGTATTGTTTGCCAAAATACCGCCGACTTTGGCAGCGGCTAAAAAAACATATTCTATCTTCTCTTTTGCAAAAAATTCTCTGACTTGTTGCTGTTCCGTTAAATCAAGTTCATTATGCATCTTTACGACTATATTTTTATACCCTTTTTGAAGCAGATTTTTAACTATCGCGCTTCCGACCAAACCTCTGTGTCCAGCTACATAAATTTTGCTGTTTTTATCCATTTATTCAAAATACCTCAATGTTTTAAAACCTTTAGCCTGCAAAAACATATCTTTTTCAGCCAAATTTATATCACCCTCTATCATCTCTCTAACCAAATCTTGAAGGTCATACTCAGGCACCCAGCCCAATTTTTCTCTTGCTTTTGTGGGATCTCCTATGAGCAAATCTACCTCCGTAGGTCTAAAATACCGCTCATCTACCGCTACCACCTCTTTACCTGTTTGTAGTTTGTAATCAGGATTTGAACAGGATTTTACAAATGCTCTCTCATAAAGCCCTTCACCGATGAACTCCAGTTCAATCCCAACTTCTCTAAAAGCAAGCCTTACAAACTCTCTTACTTCTGTTGTAACTCCTGTTGCTATTACCCAGTCTTCGGCCTTGTCAGCCTGTAAAATCATCCACATCATACGAATATAATCTTTCGCGTGTCCCCAATCTCTCTTTGACGACAAGTTTCCAAGATAGAGCTTGTCCTGCAATCCAAGCGCTATTTTACTGACTGCTCTTGTTATCTTTCTTGTTACAAAAGTTTCGCCTCTTATCGGTGATTCGTGGTTAAACAGTATTCCGTTGCAGGCAAAAATATCGTAAGCTTCTCTGTAATTTACGGTTATCCAATATGCATACATTTTTGCTGCAGCATAAGGCGAACGCGGATAAAACGGAGTTGTCTCCTTTTGCGGAATCTCCTGCACCTTGCCGAAAAGCTCGCTTGTACTTGCCTGATAAATTTTCGTCTTTTTTGTAAGTCCTAAAAGCCGTATGGCTTCCAAAAGCCTTAAAGTTCCTATACCGTCGGCATTTGCCGTGTATTCGGGTGTTTCAAAACTCACATGCACATGGCTCATCGCAGCAAGATTATAAATCTCATCCGGCTGAACCTCCTGTATTATCCTTGTAAGATTCATGCTGTCCGTCATATCGCCGTAATGAAGGATAAAATTCAACTCCCCTTCATGTGGATCTTGATACAGATGGTCTATCCTGTCAGTATTGAACAAAGACGCTCTTCTTTTAATCCCGTGAACTTCATATCCCTTATTTAATAAAAATTCAGCCAGATATGCGCCGTCTTGTCCAGTAACTCCAGTAATTAAAGCTCTTTTTGACATCGTCTATCCTCTCTTAAAATCGTCTTCTATTCTTACTATATCATCTTCGCCTGTATATTTTCCAACCTGTGCCTCTATTAAAACGAGTGGGATTTTACCCGGATTTTCCAGTCTGTGGATATCCCCTGATTTTATATACGTGGATTCATTTTCTCTAACCAAAAAACTCTTGTCGTTTATCGTAACCTTCGCAGTTCCGCTAACAACTATCCAATGTTCGTTTCTGTGAAAATGTTTTTGCAGGCTTAATCGTTTATTTGGCTTAACCTCTATCTTTTTGATTTTGTAGCCGTCGCCGACTTCCAAAACTTCGTAAGTTCCCCAAGGTCTACTTGCCTTTACATGCAAGGCCGTCAAATCTTTTTTTGCGCCCTGCCCCAACTGTGCCACGATATCCTTAACCTTTTGCGAACTCCCTTTTTTAGATATCAAAAGCGCATCTTTCGTATCCACGACTATCAAATCATTAACGTCAATAAGCGCCACTTCCTTATCTGCCAAAATAAGATTGTTTGAGCTGTCATGATTTTGCGGCATCTCAAGCGAAAGAGCGTCAAAACTTCCAACATCGCTCCAGATTATATCACTCGGCACAACAGCCACATTTGAGCTTTTCTCTATGAGCGCATAATCTATACTGATATCATCTATACGCATCATATCTTGAATGTCTATGCGGACAAGTTTTTCAAAACAACCCGTTTTGCCGTCCGTTTTTGCATTTTCAAAGGCTTTAGACGCGGCGTCATAAATATTTGCAGCGTGTTTTTTTAGCTCTTGCAAAAAAATGCCAATTTTGAAGCAGAACATACCGCTGTTCCAGTAATAATTACCGCTTTTAATATACTCTTCGGCAGTTTTAACATCAGGCTTTTCTTTGAAACTCTTGACGCGAAATCCGTCAGCCTCAATATACCCAAAACCCGTTTCGGGATAAGCGGGCTTAATGCCAAAAGTTACCAAAAAACCTTTTTGCGCCAAATCCCGCGCTTTTTGCAAAACATCTCCGTAGCCTTTTTTATTTTTTATCAAATGGTCGCTTGGCGTTACAAGCGCGATGCTTTCGCTATCAAGTCCAAAAGCTGCCAAAGCTATGGCTGCAGCTGTATTTCTGCCTACAGTTTCCAAAATGCAGCTGCTATTTTTTGCCTCGTCCAACTCCTCAAGCTGTTCCATAGCCAAAAAATATTGCTGCTCATTCGAAACTATGACAGAATTTTTGCAATACGGCGCATTTCGCTTGGCTGTCAATTGGAAAAGCGATTTGTTGTCAAAAAGTTTGATAAACTGCTTCGGCATTAATTTGCGGGATAACGGCCAAAGTCTTGTGCCGCTTCCTCCAGATAATATTATATTTGTCATAAACCGCACTCTATTATTTTTACTACAGCCTCTTGCATCGCGTTTTGATACTCTTGCATTTTCTCCTGACTTTTAGCCTCAAATCTCGCCACAAGCACAGGCGTGGTATTGGAAGCGCGGATAAGTCCCCAGCCCTCTTCAAACACAACTCTCACGCCGTCTATCTCAATAATATCTTTTATTTTCGGAAAATTTTGCGGCGGCGCTTTCAAAAAGAGTTTGAGTTTTTCTATAATGCGAAACTTTTCGTCTTCTTTGGTCGGAATTTTTAGCTCGTCTGTTGAGTACATTTTCGGCAGACGCGACAACTCTTCGTCCAAATCAATCTCGTTTTGCAGCAATTCAAGCGTTCTTAACATCGCATAAATCGCATCGTCATAACCAAAATATCTATCGTTGAAAAATATATGTCCGCTCACTTCAGCGGCGATATCTATCCTGCTCTCGCGCATTTTCATCTTGAGATTGCTGTGTCCTGTCTTATACATGTATGCATGACCTCTTTTATTTATCTCCTCATACATGACTTGAGAGCATTTGACTTCGCCTAAGATTTGCGGATTTTTCAGCATTTTTGAGTAGAAAATAACAAGTTCATCGCCCTTAAAATTATTTTTCTGCGTCAAAACGGCTATCCTGTCCGCATCGCCGTCAAACGCAAATCCTATATCATACTCTTTTGATGCAAGCTCTTTTTTTATATCGCGAAGATTTTTCTCTTCCGTGGGGTCTGGGTGATGGTTCGGAAAAGTGCCGTCAGGTTCGGCAAATAAAATCTTTGCATTTAGATTTAACCGTTTGACAAGTTCCGTGACGACAACACCCGCTGCGCCGTTTCCGCAGTCTATGACGATTTTGGTTTGGAGATTTTTCAAATGTTTAAAATGTTCGGCAAGAAAATTGATATATTCGTTTTTTGTATCAATTTTGTCGCATGTCATATCGCCCCAGATTTTTAACTTTTCATACTCTTCACTTACTTCAAGACCCAATCTTTCTATATCTTCGCCAAAAAACGGCAAACGGTTGAGCGTAATCTTAAAACCGTTGTATTCTGGAGGATTGTGAGAGCCTGTTATCATGATGGTAGCGCCTACTCTATTTTCACTCTCAAAAAATCCGGCAAAATAGTTGCATGGCGTCGGTACAAGTCCCATATTTTTTACTTTTACGCCCGCATATGTAAGTCCTGCAACAAGCCAGCTGAAAATCTTTTTTGAGTGAACTCTCGCATCATATCCGATACCAACCTGCGCGCTGATTTGTAAAATCTTTTTTCCAAGAAAATAGCCTGTCGCCTTTACGCTCTTTTCATTCAAATCCTGCTCAAAAATACCTCTGATATCGTACTCTCTAAAAATATGACGCATTTTATATCTTTAATTTATATATTTTCGCGTACGGATTTCCCGAAACAAACTCAAACAGATTTTCGTCATACTCCTCTAAAAAGAACAATTTAAAATAGACAGAATTATACATCTCCTCATCTATCACCAAAAAGGCGTTATAAGAACGCAAATATATGAGTGAATATGCTCCGTCATAATGCATGTTTTGGATATTTTTTTGCAATATACCACTCTCGTTGTAACCCACAATCACAAATCTTTTAAGCGGAAGGCTCTTTCTGTTGGGCATTTGTGTAACCAATATGCCCTGTACTTTGTCAACATAAAAACCGTTTTTACCATGCGCTTTGTTCAATATCAATTCCGCGCCCGTATCTTCAAAATTTCTTGCAATATAAAAAAACGACGGTCTTTCTGCGCCGCTCATCAAATCAAGATAACTAAAACGCATGATGGTTGGATAAATATCAAGCATTCTATACGGCAGATAAAAGTAGATATCTCTGCTCTTTTGCGGCAGGTCAATACTCTCTTTCAAAGAGTGTATGAATTTATTTGAATCCGCAAAACCATAATCTTTCATCATCCAAGCAATGTTGTTATTTGGTATGGAACCGCTTTTATTGTCTTTAATAACTTGAGCGCGCTTTTCGGTATATTCCACATCAAGCCTTGCCATCTTAGCCGCGCTTTTTTCATCATGCGAGAGAATGAAACTTGGAGCGAAATTAACATCACCGCTATGTTTTGCGCCGTCAACAAGAGTCTTTACATCGGCGTAATAGCGTAGCGGATATCCGTAATCCCACCACGTAACTACGTAATCTTCCCTGCTTGCATTTTTGCCGAAATTTTCTATAAGAGATACCTCGTCCACTGCAAAAACGCTACTCGCTTTATACTCCCATGCAGTCTTTACAAGAGGATACAGACTTGATGTGGTCATAATACACACGAACATAAAAGAGACGGCAAAAGCGATTTTTCTATCTTTTACATATTCGCTTATAAGCTCGGTAACCCTAAATATAAAAAATCC
>JAISNG010000111.1 GCA_031276365.1 Campylobacteraceae bacterium
GGACTAAACCACTCAAATCCTCTCTCTTTGCCAAATTCCCAGACTTGCTCTACGGTCATCTTTTTCTCATCAACAACATACTCTACCGCACGGCTGTACTTCATATTGACAATAGCGGGCTGTTCCATACCGCGCGAATCGCCGTTGTCAAATACGCTCACATGTAAAAGTCCTCTTTTGGATTTTTCGGGAATTACATAAGCTGTGTGCTGCGTCCATGACCAGTCAAATCCGCCTTTTTCATTTAAATATCCAGGGCATTGCGAACCGCTTGCGCCGCAGTCTATTTTGTTGCCTTTTGCATCAACAGGAGTCAATACCTTTTTGGCAAGCTCGCCGCTCCAGCCCTCAGGCGAAGAGAGTATCCATTTGACCTTTTTATCTCTTCCGATTTTTATAACCGCACTTTGGTGTCGTGAAGAGATGATGATAGAATCATCGCCTGCGTCGTAATTCACAGAGTTTACATGCGCCCAGTTTCTGCCAGCGCCAACGCCTGCAACATCGCCAAACGGCGCATTTGCATCTTCAAGTTCTTCTTTAGTCTTTGTATGACCTGCCTGTGAAGCGTCAATATTAAGACATACGGCTCCTTGATCCATGGCAAGCATATTGACATCTCTGTAAGGGTCAAGTATCTCCATCAATTTCCACTCGTCAAGTATATTTCCGTCCTTGTCAAGCTCAACGATAACATCCCGCACACTTCTTATATTTTTGCCGTCTTTTCTTTTATAGTCGGCTGAAGCAACTCTCAAAAGATATGTGCCTTTTGATGTCTCTTCCAAGTGGTGGCTGAAATCTATATAACTTTTTGGAAGCATTCTGTGAAAGATTTGTCTTCCCATCAAGTCATATTTCATATATGCTTGACTCATACCCCACATCAAAGCGCCGTCTTTTGTCTGGTCAAAGCCCATCAAGTTGCCTTTTTTGCGCAAATCATTGACGTCTCTTAATTTACTCGTATCAAGATACCATCTTATATCGCCGTTTGTATCTACTATCCATACATACGTTTCATAATCCCACTGGATAGCACCGCCTACGGGATGATTCCATACGACTTGAGCCGCATTCGGCAACGTTGAAGAGAGGTGATTTAAGAGGTAGAGGTCTTGTTTGATACTCTTATCTGCCGCAACTACCACTTTTGCTTCGGGAAGCACTCTTTTTTGTTTTGTACCTGAGCCGTAAAGAGATACTGGAGGAGCATATATGGTATATGACTCTTTTACATCCTGAACCTTTCCGTTAGCATCGTGTATCTTATAGGACACATTTACCCTGTTCTGATAATCAGGATACAAACCCCAAATCGGAATTCCTCCATAAAGCAAGGCTTTATTGTCGGAAACGTCATACGATATGGTTACACCTTTGGTTCCTTTGCCCTCTACGGCTACTTTTATATCCGTAAGCTTGTAGCCGCCGTCTTTAATAACGGCAGTAAGAGGCGAGAGGTCAAACGGATTCATAAGAACCGCACCTATCTTGCCGACACCTTTGTATGTAACAGAACCAGAACTCCCGCCTCCTGCAAACAACGCCAAAGGCGAAGCGCTTAAAATCAATCCTGCAACTATTGCGGATGATAAAACTTTTCTACTCATTTTTTCTCCTTATAAAAAGTTTTGTTTTTTATGGACTTCAAAATAAA
The DNA here is from genome assembly GCA_031276365.1 of Campylobacteraceae bacterium. Taxonomy (GTDB): domain Bacteria; phylum Campylobacterota; class Campylobacteria; order Campylobacterales; family Campylobacteraceae; genus JAIRKW01. Next base: position 1,661 of record JAISNG010000111.1, read on the forward strand.
ACATACAAACATAACGCCAAGCGCCACAAGGCATAAAATAAATGCAAAAAGGCAGGCTTGCGCCATATTTATAAAGTGATAAGACGGTATCAGATACCACCCGTCTGCGTAAAAATCTACAAACCATTGCTGTGTGAGGCTTAGATTTGCGTCTGTCGGCACTATCGGATTATCATATCCGCAATCACCCGTGGGTTTAAACCAGTCCGCAAACCACTTGTCCAGCGGCAGTCCGAAAGGAAAGGCAGGCTCTGCCGAGCAGCCCTGTACGCCAAAAGGGTCATCGGAATGAATGGCTTTATGAATGGCGTTTAATCTCAAACTGCAGATAATTCCATAAATGATTCCAAAAAAAGCCAGAGCATAGCCAGCAAATTTCAAAATCATATTTGATGGTTTCAAGGCAGCTATCAGCCCCGCAAAAAACATACAAAAAAATGCAAACCTTATGTACACGCACTGTTCGCAAGGCGCCATATATATATAGTGCTGAAACAGCGAGTGCGCGACAATTACCAAAAATATGCTGCAAAATGCCATCAAAAGCCATAAAAACCTCATGTTCTGCCATTTTGCGATGGTGTTTATCGGCGCTTTTTTCAAATCATTCCAAAGTTTTCGTAACATCTGTAACTCCTATTTAACAGCCAGCTCTTTTATCAAATCAACCATTTTGTCTATTGAGGTTATGGATTTTGTGTAGATAAGATATTTGCCGTTTACGACAAACGCTGGTACGCCTTGAACTTTTGCCACATCGTAACTTGCCGCCCACGCAGACAAAATCTCCTTGACCTCTTTTGTATCTTTGAGACTCTCAAATTCGTTTTGTGAAAGACCGCCTGCCTCAAGCCCGAAAGCCAAAAAACTCTCCGCACCGCCGTCCCATCTCTCTTTTTTATCATGATATGCGCTGTAATACGCCATTTTGACTTTTTTAAAGAGCGATTTTTCATCTGTCGGTTTGACGGCGGCATCTTTTACAATTAAAGATGCAAAAAGCGCGCTCGCTTCCTTGCCGTATTTGCCCTTTGTATCAAGATGAAACGGCTTAAAAACAAGTATCCCCTCAAGCTTTTCAACAACCGCAGGCGTTACCGATTTATCGTATTTGTAGCAAAATGGGCAGTCGTAACTGAACACCTTTATAAGCGTTTTGTCGGCATTTGGGATAGGATTTGCAAGCTTCACATAATCCGTCCCCTCGCTGAAAGCAAAAGCATTTGCCACAAAAAACAGACACAGTACCGCCGCCTTGCATAAAAAATTTTTCATTGATGTTCCTTTACTTAAAATCCGTAAGCTGCTCTTACGATATACAAATTTGTATCTTTTGACTTTTCGTGGTTCTCATTTTCATATACAAATTTGATGGAAACTCCTTTAAAAACGCCTTTTGGAGAGTATGATGCGTAAACGCTTTTCCATGCTATCTCGTCATCTATATCCTCATAATCCAAATTGGCATATCTAAAACCAAATAACAACCCAAGGTCTTTGAAAGTATAATTGGCATCTACCGCATATTGTTTTGACTTTTCATATTCTGCGCACTGCTCATATGAACTTGTAAAAAGCGTGCAGCTACTTCCGCCGCCGACAACTCCAAATCTGGAATCCCCATCCATTACATAAGCCAAAGCCGCATACATGTTAAAACCGCCGAAGCCAGTGCCGAGTTTTACACCGTAATAATTTGAGTCATCTGCCGAACTTTCATAATCCGTATGCGAATACTGCACGGCTGTTTGATAGTTAAAAGATGATGAGATGGCATCATTGAAATCAGCCTGCATGTAGAGCATCCAAAAAGCATCTTTTATGCCGCCGTAAGCGCCGATAAGGTTTAACTTTTCAAAATAGTTGTTCTTGACGCCAAGCGCATAGGCATAACTCCCGTCAAGTTTTGTAAATTTCGGAGCACCGCCCTTGCCGTCGGTTTGTTTTTGAAACTTTTCAATATACCCTGCGTAAAATGTATTGCCCGAAATCTCATTGCTTGTCAGTGTAATACCCTCAAACGACTGGATTACGGCTTTGCCGCTGCCGCTTTTTATCAGCGGCATGTCTATAAACTGCCGTCCTGCTTTAAGCGTGTTTTTGCCTAAAGTGTATGAAATATACGCTTCAGACCAAACAGCTCCAGGTCCGTACAGACTGTTTGACGCACCGAACACATGTTTGGCGTCATTGTCTGCAAACGGCGAACTTACTCCTTGAAAAGTTACACCAGCATTAAAACCGTAATACAAATCGGTCACATAGTTCAAACGAACGGCAAAATCCAAAATATCAGCCTTATCGCCGCAACACGTTCGTTGATTAAAGTAGTATGAGCGAAGTTCGCCCTCCACACTGCCGTTTTTCAATGCATCTGCCAATGAATCCGCTGCGTTTGAAATTGCAGCAGCAGACACAAGTAAAAATACACCTTTTAAGATTTTCATAATCTCTCCTTTATAAAAAATATTCATAGTATAGGGCAGTCTCTCAACAACGGAACAACTTTAATATTAATTTTAGCTTAATTATTACATTATATTATATGGTGTAACCTCGTTTGTATTTTAAATATGATATAAAAAGCATAATAAGTTTTTGCAGGCAAATGTGCAATGCCCAAAATGTCCGCGGCTTTAAAATATCTCTTGCCAGAAAAGATAAAAAGGAGCGCTCATGTACAAATCTACGCTAAATCTTTTAAATAACTTTTCCATACTTGTAACAGAAAGCGACGAACTTACAAGAGAGATGCTAAGACATGAATTAAGGGAGCATTTCGGCAATTTTTACGAAGCAAAAGACGGACTTGAAGGCTTTGAGATTTTCAAGAAAAACCGCATAGATATCATCATCACTGGCATACAATTGCCAAAATTAAGCGGTTTTGAGATGATACAGGAGATTCAAAGACTAAAGCCCGAACAGCTTTTTGTTGTGGTTACGTCATACTGCACAGACCAAAATATACTTAAAAGCATTCAAAGCGGCGCGGTTAGTTTTCTGTGCAAACCCATTACGGACACTCAAAACCTCAAAACAACAATTTTGCTCGCACTCGCCTCAAGAATTGAGCAAAAGCATACGGATATCGGCAACGGAGTGAGTATAGATTTTGGCAGGGAAATCATCTATAAAGACGGCGAAGCGCTGTTTTTATCGCACCTGAACAATAAAATATTCTGGCTTTTATGCTATAACCTCAACATGCTGGTAACTTACGAAATGATAGAGGATTATGTTTATAACAGTGAAAGCGTGAACAAAAGCGCTATCCAAATGTCCATACTGCGCATCAAAAAGCAGCTCGGCATAAGTATAGAAAATATCATAAATTCAGGATATGTTTTAAAGAAATAGACGTGTACGGTTAATCCGATAAATACGGCAGTTTGTGAGGTGAAATTTGATTTGAAACATGCAGACAAAAAGCAATTGCGTCTGTTTAAAATGTAGATATTTTATTTAATGTGATTTTGCAGTGGATAAAAAAATAAAAAGTCGGCGGGAAAACCCGCCGCTTCTATCAAAATACTACTTAACCGAAACCAATTTTCTGCGCAAATATGCGATTCTACTTTGTAAAGGCAGATTTTTAGGGCAGTTATCTTCGCATGCAAGAAGGCTCATGCAACCGAATATGCCGTTGTCATCGCCGATTAATTCATAATAGTCCTCAATCGTTCGTTTGTCCAGCGAGTCAATTTCAAAGCGCGCTACACGGTTAAAACCTACAGCTCCGAGAAAATCGGGACGCATGAGTTTTGTGCCGCATGAAGCCACGCAGATACCGCACTCTATACATCTGTCAAGTTCAAAAACTTCCTGTGCGACTTCTGGTTCAACTTTGTCTTCAAGTTTTGATATATCAGTAGTATGGTCTGAATGTATCCAGCTCTCAACACGTTTGCTCATACCGTTCATCCAAGTACCTGTATCTACTGACAAATCCTTGATAAGTTTGAACGCTGGCAGAGGCATAAGCTGCAAAACGCCCTCAGGATAATTTTTGGTCAATGTTCTGCATGCAAGGCGCGGCTTTCCGTTTACCATCATACCGCAGCTTCCGCAAATACCTGCGCGGCAGACAAAGTCAAAGTTCAAATCCGCGTCATACTTCTCTCTTATCTGGTTTAACGCGATAAAAAGCGTCATACCGTCTGTTTCTTCCAGCTTGTACTCTACAAATTGAGGAGTTGAATCCTTTGCAAGCGGATTGTATTTAAATATTTTTATAGTTATAGTGCGGCTCATTTTTTATCTCCTACGCGTTCATTTCTTGCCTTAAACTGCGGCTGAAGTTTAAACGGCATGATAGCCTCTTGTATATCCCATCTATCTTTGCCTTCAGCTTCCATTTTTTCTCTTATCCTATCAACCTCTTCCTGACGTTTCGCGCTCAAAGGATTTTCTATAATGTTTCCTTTTACGCCGTAACCTCTAAATGCAGGCGGGAGCTCCATTTTTGCAATGTCAAGCTCTTCATATTCCAAAGTCGGCAGTGTCGCACCCTCTTTCCAGTAAGCGAGAGTTCGTTTGAGCCAATTGGCATCATCGCGCTTTAGATAATCTTCTCTGTAGTGCGCGCCGCGGCTTTCTGTCCTCTGCAATGCGCCAAGCGCTACACAAAGAGCGAGTTTAAGCATTTTCGGCACTCTGTACGCCTCTTCAAGTTCTGGATTTGCGCCGATATTTTTGGTTTTTATGGAAGCCTTGAGAGATTTTTTGTAAAGCTCTTCAAGCTCAAAAACGGCTTTTTGCAAACCTTCTCCGTTTCTAAATATTGCTACATACTCCCACATAACATCTTTCATACGGTTTTTAATCTCAAATATATTTGTACCATCTTTGCGGGAGAGTATTTCGTTGATATAGTTTTGCTGTTTTTCTACAGCAGCTTCGATATTTTTCGTGCTGATAGCGATATCGTTTGCCTTGCAAAACTCTGCAAAATAATCGCCTATAATCATACCCGCAACTACAGTCTCACTTACAGAGTTTCCGCCAAGTCTGTTGAAACCATGCATATCCCAACATGAAGCTTCACCAGCGCTAAACAACCCTTTGAGAGTTGGAGATTCGCCTGTCGGCTTTGTTCTTATACCGCCCATAGAGTAATGCTGCATCGGAAGTACGGGAGCCCAGCCTTTAGGACCTTCGTCTGCGGGGTCAATACCGTTAAATACCATGCAAATCTCTTGAACGTCGCGTAGATTTTTCTCTATATGCTCGCGTCCCAAGATAGATATATCAAGCCAGACATGCTCGCCGTAAGGTGATTTTACGCCTTTGCCGTTTCTGATATGCTCAAGCATTCTGCGGCTTACGACGTCGCGGCTTGCAAGCTCTTTTTTTTCAGGCTCATAATCAGGCATGAAGCGGTGTCCGTCCACATCGCGCAAGATTCCGCCATCGCCTCTGCAGCCTTCAGTCAATAAAATACCAGAAGGAACTATCGGGGTTGGGTGAAACTGCACAGCTTCCATATTGCCAAGACTTGCCAATCCAGTCTCAAGCGCAATTGCCGCACCTGTGCCTTCGCAGACGACTGCATTTGTAGTATGTTTATACAGCCTGCCGTAACCTCCCGTTGCGATAAGAGTGCCTCTTGCAACATAAGCTGTAAGCTCGCCCGTTATCAAATCCCTTACAACCGCGCCGTAACATCTATCTTTTTCTACGATAAGCGAAATCGCCTCTTTTCTGTCTTCAATATTGACGTTATGTTTTAAAGCTTCGTTTGCAACGGCAAAAAGCATTGTATGTCCTGTCGCATCAGCTGTGTAACAGGTTCTCCATTTTTTTGTACCGCCGAAATCGCGCGAATGGATAAGTCCATGAACCTCTTCCTTCTCCTCTATAGTAGTTCTTTCGGCATTAATAACCGCCGTTCGCGCGCCTTTTGTGATTCTAGTCCATGGAACGCCCCATGCGGCAAGCTGACGTATGGCTTTGGGAGCAGTTGTAACAAACATTCTCGCCACTTCCTGGTCGCATCCCCAATCGCTTCCCTTGACCGTATCGGCAAAGTGTAAATCCTCATTATCGCCTTCGCTCATTTTTGAATTTCCCAAACTTGCCTGCATGCCGCCCTGAGCCGCCGCAGAGTGCGAACGTTTAACGGGAATCAAACTCAAAACAGTAGTGCTAAGCCCCTTATCGGCAGCCGCTACAGCCGCTCTAAGACCTGCCAATCCTCCGCCGATAACCAGCGCATCATAATATTTCACATTCATTTTATATAACCTTTTACATCATTATTTATTTGATATGCCGCATATGTACCATCAGCGTATTTATAACCTGTTTTTACATAAGCGCCGAGTGTCAAGAGACCAAGCACGAGGAAAAATGCCGTAAGCGCCCATTTTAGTTTCGTAAGGCGCGCTCTTGTAACTTTTGAGTCTTTGCCCTCGAACCAGCCCCATTTTACGCACAAACGATAGAGTCCAACACCGCCGTGAATCTCAACCGCAAAAAGAAGTATCAGATAAAACGGCCACATGAAATGGCTGTACATTCTGCCGCCTGAAACTTGAGCTGTTATTTCTGGATTTGTCATCATAATGATTAAGTGGGCAGAACCCAAAAAGAACATGATAAATCCCGTCTTTGCCTGCCAAAACCACAAAGAGGTATCGGAGTGTTTCATATTTATGGAATGAGCTTTATATATCTGATACTGTCTGAAATTGATAGGAAGTTTTCTCATTCCAAGACAGGCATGTACAACAAATATACAAAATACGACAAATACAACAATAGAAACGAGCCAAGGCTGTTTTTCACTCAAAAACAGACCGCCTTCAAATACTCCTGCTACCCAGTTAAGCGCGTCTTCGCTTATAAGTATAGTGGCAACAAAAAGCATATGCCCCCACATGAACAGTCCTAAAAAAAGCCCTGTTGCGCTTTGGATAAAATCCAGCCTCGCCGGTATGCGGCTTTTTTTGCCGTCAACCCTTTTACCTATATATCCCTCGATAATATTGGTCACTTTGTATCCTTTTAAAATAGATTTTTTATACCTTTAGAAATTGTACTACTTAATAAATTAGAGCAAATTAAATATTTTTTTTCAATTTTTTTGAACAATCCTTTTTATATTTGGTAATATTTTTTTTACCATTTTTCATAATATAAATATACAGCGCAATGCCAAGCAATACGATGACAAACGAAAGCAGCTGCCCCGTTGTCATCCATCCGCCGTAGATAAATCCCACCTGCGCGTCAGGTTCTCTGAAAAATTCTGCTATAAATCTTCCCATGGAGTAAGTTATGCCGTAAACTACAATAAGCTCTCCATTGTACTTTTTATATTTTCTATAAATAAAAACGGCTATAAATACGAGCAGTCCTTCTAAAAACGCTTCGTAAAGCTGTGAAGGATGCCTTAAAATGCCGTCCACATAAATACCCCATGGAACATCTGTAACGCGCCCGACAAGCTCTTTGTTTAAAAAGTTGCCGATACGTCCCAGCACATACGCCAAAGGCACGCTCAAAGCTGCCAAATCCAAAAACTGCCAAGCTGAATAGCGGTACTTTTTGCAGTAAATAACAGTTACTATTAAAAATCCAAACACTGAACCATGATAGCTCATGCCGCGTATTCCGACAAATTCTCCGTTTTGAAAAGGGTTGAAAATCTCCCATGGATGCATTATATAATATGAAGTATTTGGGTCATATATCAGTACAAAACCAACTCTTGCTCCTATTATAATGGCAAGTTCAGCCCATAAAAAATAACTGTCCACAACGCTAAGAGACATAGGAATATGGTCTCTTTTGACAAACCATTTGGCGATGAATATAGCTCCCAAAAGCGCGCTTACATACATGATGCCGTACCAATGCACGGCAAAAGGACCGAGATAAAACGCTATCGGGTCAAAATGTGCGTAGATATTCTGCCAAAAACTCAACCAAAGCTCCTTAAAAACTTCCATTATATTTGAAAGTTGATTATAAAACGATTACGAGACTTTAAAGAGATTTTGTATATGATGTGAAAATCTATTACATGGAGGTAAGATATGGATATCGAGAGACTAAAGGTAAATTGCGAAAAAAACGGCTTTACGTTCATAAACGCGCAGACAAAAGAGCAGGCTTTGGAGATTGCCAAAGGATATGTTACAAAAGGAAACAGTATTGGTCTTGGAGGCTCTGTAAGCGTTGAAGAGATAGGATTTTTAGACTATCTTGTAAACAATAAAGAGATAAAACTACTCAACCAATACGAAAGCGGCATCAGCAAAGAGGAGAATACGCGCCGCCGTAAAGAGGGCGTGATTGCCGATATTTTCATTACGAGTACAAATGCGCTTACACTTGAGGGCGAACTTGTAAATTGCGACGGCGAGGGAAACAGAGTAGCTGCACAGATATTCGGTTCAAAAAAGCTTATTTTGATAGTCGGCAAAAATAAAGTCGTTGAGAATATTCCCTCCGCGCTTGAGAGAATCAGAACAGTTGCAGCTGTGAAAAACGCCGAAAGGCTCAATAAAAAAGCTGCGACTTTCGGCAAAGAGGCAAATTTTACAAGTGAAAATATCTCAAAAAAATACGGCATTATCGCGCGCGAAACCCCCGAACGGACGGTCATTATATTTGTAAATGAAAATCTTGGATATTAGAATGTTAAAAAGTATTACTGTGCGGTATTTATGCGCTTGATATTATTTTTATTGAAAGCAAATTGTATTATAATAAAAACAAAAAAAGCGGTAAGGACTTCATGAAAGACGATATCAACTCAAAAGAGCTTGCCATAGAGTATCCTTGCATGTGGCGTTATAAGATTATTGTATCTTCCGCAAGCGATATGCAAGCTCTCTTAAAAGAGGTTTTAAAAAGCAGGGAACATAGTGTAAAATTTTCTCATAAGAGCAAAGAGGGCGGCTATAAAAGTTATAATCTTGACATTTTGGTATTTGACAGCGAAGACAGAGAAGCGCTGTTTGAGGCGTTAAAGACCAAAAGTGAGATAAAATTTATTTTGTGATTAAGGAGCAAGAAGTGGAATCAACCAAGATTATTTTCAAAAATATTCTTAAAGAGAATAGAAAAAATCCCCAAATACTTACTATTATAAGAGATACAAGCTTTGATTTGGCGCGCAAAAAGTTGAAAGATTTGAGTGAAGATGAGGTGAAAGAGAGCGTAAAAGAGCTTTTTGGACTTTTCGTATTTGCGCTCAAAGAGGAGAAAATAAAAGACGCCAAAACTATTTCAAGCGTTATAGATGCTCTTGCAAATGCTGCGAGTTACGACAAAAAAGAGTATCTTTTCAAGATGATTTATGAACGCGAACAGCTTGAAAAGACTATCTATACTCAAAGCGCTGATATAAAACATTTTATCATTGATGTTTACAGCAGCATTGAAGAGGAGCTGGTAAATCTCAAAGGCAAGGAGAGCGAAAAAGAGCAGATTGCACAGGGATTAAATGACGCAAAACTGCTTAGCATTGAGCTTTTGGGCATACTGAAAGACTCTGCCGAAGAGGCGTTTATCACGACTATAGAAAAGGGCAGCGACATAGAAGATACCGTGCGTGAAATCAGCAAAATCTTAGCATATAATGCAATAAACGGCGGAAAATTTGCAAAACAGAGGATTTTGAATATCGCTTCTGCGATTTTGGAGGCTGCATGCGATATAGCCGACAGCGACCATGCAAACGCGCCTTATGTATTAAACGGAGCCGCAAAAGGCATAAAAGACGGCATCGTGAAAGCTTCGGAAAAGTTTAAAAATGACATGAAATTTGCGCCTGACGAAATAAAGGAATTTTTGAAAAAATCTGAAGAGAGCAAGCTTAGCATTATTGATATGGAGGAGAGTTTTATAGAGCTTTTGAAACGATGCCAGCTTGGAAGCATGGATATTTCTGCTAAGATTTTGGGCGAAATCATTGCCGAACAAAATACATACATCGCCAAATTAAAAAGGCTCAGCGCCGAAGCGGCAGAGATTTTAGGTGATAAAATGGAGATGTTCAAAGACGAGACACTCAAAGATTTTAAAGACAAAGCGGGTAAAAAATTTGACGAGATAAGAAAAGAGACGGGAGAGAGAGTTACAGCTTTTACAAATGACGCCGCGCCGAAAGCTAGACAGTTTGCAGACGACGCCAAAAAACTCGGCTCAAGAGCATGGGAGATGGCAAAAAATAAAATTGACGAAGTTATCAAAAACAGTAAAAAGAGAGATTAAACTCTCTTACCATATGTGTATTTTGATTTTTTTATAACTTTGCATGTTGGTTTTCGCCGTTTTTAATTTACAGAAACGACAATATTTTCATGTTGTTTACGGGCAGAAGGCGAATTTATGACACCTAACAACAATCAAGGAGCTAAATATGCAATTTTTCGCTATATTACTGTTTTTATGCTTATCCACGTTTCTTTCGCATCATTCAAAAACTACAAAAAAATATATGTTAAGTATCGTTCTTGATACTTTGTATGTAGATACCGTTTCGTACAGCAAAGAGGAAACTTAAGGATTTGGTCATGTGGCGGCAATGAAGCTGGTATCAGAGATTATCCACTTTTGCAGTCATCGCAGACAAAATATAGCATCAAGGCATTGAATTTTAATAATTTGCCTCCTAATAAATAAAATCAGCGCGGGCACGATTGGCTCGGAAAGTACGACAAGTGGTTAAAAATATCGATACAGACAGATGCTAAAATGAATATCTATGACTACATTTGCTGTTATGAATTTTGCATAAAAATAGACGGTTCGGTGGTGAAAGCAAGCAGATGAGAAAGATTGTTAATAGTAATGGCAGTTTATTACTCTTATGAACGAATCGGCTTGATTGTCGTAAATCTAGATAAGAAATTGGTTTTATATGTATGACGGATAATGCCATCTGCAAAAAATGTCTGCCGATAAGTTTGCTTTGTATTAGCTGTAAATACCGTCAAAACCCTAAAAAGAGAGATTGATACCCGCAGATAATGCGGGTTTATTGGACGTTTTATTGGATTTTGCCGCGTTCACGTTAGATATTTGAGTTATTTCGCAGCTGCCTCTTTAATTTTTATTATCTGCATTTACGCACTCTATCGTTCCGCAAGAGCCAAGCTTTATATTGTCGCAAATCGGCGGAATTATCTCTTTGCCGTTAATATCCATGAGCGCTTTCTTGTCCTTAAACGTATATGAAAAAGTATTATTATCAAGCGGTTTTAAATCTTTATATGACTTGTCAAAAAGTTTATTCCATGCTTTGTTGTAAAGTGTGTTTTCCTTTTTAGATGAAACAACGTAAAAATCGTCATAAACAGTCATGTTGTCCGCTTTCAAATCCTTCAAAATATTTTTAGAATAATCAAAAACAACTATTCTTCCTTTTGCATGCGCGATAAAAACATCATCTCTAAAATCAACTTTGGACAACTCTTTTATTAGAGGATTTAACTTCGTATCCAACACGCCTTTTGTATATATTCCCGTTCCGTCCGTGTAAGTAACAAAGCCTTTATATGTATTTTCAAAGCTATATTTATCCTGCAAATCCATAACTATATTGCCGTCAAAATTAGCTATTCCGCTCTTTTTGTCTTTAAAAAATATAATCTTGTCGTATTGCGTCATACCGCGTTCATAGTCGGGTTTTATCCGCTCGGCTTCAAGCAGGACTTTTTTGTTGTCAAAATCATACAAAAATGCTTCCAATTCACTTGTGTACGGCTTTATGGCATGCACTATCATTCTACTGTTGTTTATCTTGACTGCACCTGTCAAATCCAAATTATCAAATACCTCTTGACCGTTTTCGTCGAACAGGCGATGAACTTTGACCTTTCTTTTAAATTTTCCTATGTCGACAAAATTTTCGCCGTACTCCATCATGTATCCGAACGGAGTAAATGTTTTGAGTATAGAGGAGTTTTTATTGTCCAGATAAAACTTTGTATGAAGCAATTTTTCCGCGCTCTTATCTGCAGTACTCCAAGACGGATTGACAGTTTTTTTTGCGCTTAGCGGTAAAATCTCATATTTTAATCCGTCAACAACAAATACCTTATTACAAGTTTCGGGATAAAAATAGATATCTTCATGCGCTTTATTCAGCAATTTGCTGCCGTTTTTATCATAAAGCGTTGTAGTTTTTGTGCTTTTGATTAATTTTCTGTCGGTAACTTTTCCATCTTTAAGCGTTAAAAACTCCGAATTAATAAAATCGCCGTTTTTGTTTCTTACAAACCACACAAGAGCAGTGTTTGCTCTGTAGTACCAACTTGTATTAAATATGTCCTCAACAAAAGAACAATCTTTCTCCTTTTGCTGCTCTAATTTTGCAATCTCAGATATCTCATCATTTTTTATATTGCTTGAGAGTGTTTTGCATTTGCCGTCGCTTGTCAAATGCACATATGTAACTCCGGCAGGTTTATTTTTATAATCTTGTCTGCAAGCATCATCTTTGCACAATGTATCCAAAAGAGCGTCCAGCATTTTTATGTCATACATAAAATAGCTTGGGTAGTAAATCTTGTAAACTCCTTTTGTCTGCTCGTCTTTTACGGGAATAGCAGGCTGTCCGCATGCTGATAACAAAATCGCCGCCGCGCTTAAAATTGCTATACCTGTTTTTGACATATAAATCCTTTCAATTTTCTTTCGTTTTTGTACATAAAATTCTTTGTATTCTGTTGCCGTCTACTTCCAAAACTTTAAATTCAAACATCCCGTTTTTTACGATATCTCCGACCAAAGGCGGGCGGCCAAGTTCATTAAAGACCATACCGCCAAGAGTTAAAACCTCTTCGCTGTCTTCAAGTGCGGAGCCAAGTATTTCGCATACGCTCTCTATGTCAATCATTCCGTCAAATTCGTATGTGTTGTCGTCGAGTTTGATGAAATCCTCGCTTTTTGTGTCGTGTTCATCTGAAATATCGCCCATAATCTCCTCCAAGATATCCTCCATCGTCAAAAGCCCTGCCGTACCGCCAAATTCGTCTATGACAAGCGCGGTGTGAATCTGCTCCCTGTTCATCTGTAACAATATATCGGAAATGGGCATATTTTCAGGTACAAACATAATCTTTCTTGTAAGTTTAGAGAGGTCTTTGACGGGATTTTCCGAAAAGACATTCTCCAGTAAATCTCTTAAGTGTATCATTCCTATCGGATTGTCCTTGCCATCGTCGCAGTAAGGATATCTTGTGTGTTTCGTTTCCAAAACGGTTTTGATATTCTCCTCATACGAATCCTCAGCATAAAGGCAGACTATATCTTTTCGCGGAGTCATCACCTCTTTTGCCACAGTATCTGAAAAATCAACGGCATTTTTGATTATCTCGCCCTCAACAGAGTCTATAAATCCTGCGTTCAAACTCTCATTGACGATGATTTTAAGCTCTTCGTCGGAGTGTCCATGGTCTTGTTCTTTTGCGGGATTGATGCCGATTCGTTTCAGAAAAAATGCCGCCAAAATATCAAAAAGCTTGATAAACGGATAAAAAATCACCCAAAACAGCTGCAACGGTTTGGCGACAATCAGCGAAGCTTTTTCGGATTTTGCTATGGCGATGGATTTTGGGACAAGTTCGCCCATGACTACATGCACCAAAGTTATCAAAGTAAATGCCGCGACAAAGCTTATCGTGTGCACAAGCGCCATATTTTCAGGGAAAAATTTCAATATCGGAGTTTCTATGAGTTTTCCGACTGCAGGTTCGCCTATCCAGCCAAGCGCCAAAGATGAGAGTGTAATGCCAAGCTGAGTGGCGCTCAGATACGTATCAAGGGAGTTTGACATCTTCAATGCAAGCTTTGCGTTATCGTGTCCGCCTTTTGCCAACTCTTCAAGCCTTGTGCGTCTGACTTTTACGACGGCAAATTCAGATAAAACAAAAAAGCCGTTTAAAAGAACAAGAAATAGCGCGATAATCAACATAAAAACCGAATTGGGTTCGGGCAAAAGATATCCTTTGTAAAAAATATAAAATTGAAAGAGCTATATTATCATATTTTTATATATATTTTATTGTCAATATACAAAAACAGCATTATTAAAATCATGAAATTGGTCAAAACACGCCGAAAAAACTCATATTGCGGTGATGAATCTTTACTTTATAGTCTTTTGGCTATTTTTTATAACTGATTTTAGAGGAGGCTTCATAGAATAACAGTAGCCAAAATAGAAAAAAGGTCTGTTTAGTCTCATAAAAAATATGCTTGATTTTATACAAAACTATTTTGAGGCGATAGTTTTTCTTTTGATTTTTGTATCTACAAACGATAACGCGCGCATAGACAATGCCAATTTGATAAAATAGATCTCAAAGGCGTGATATTTGAGTCTAACAGTATCTTGGAGAGCATCAACAAATCTTCACAAAATACAAATATCAAAGGAGTTTTATTAATCGTGGACTCTCTGGCGGTAAAACGTCTATCCGAATAAAAGCCCATTGCAGCGTATGCAAGGTACTATGGCAAGCGAAAGTTATTATACTTCGGCACATGCAAATCATATCGTGGCAAATCCAGGGTCTGTAGGCGTTATCATGCAGTATTATAATATTGAAGAGCTGGCGAAAAGATAGGCATCAGCGAACAGGTGGAGATTTTAAGGAAATAGTGTTATGAGAGAGTGGACAAAAGAGGAGAGAAAGTTTGCAGGAGCTGATAGACGATATGTACAATCTTTTATAAATGATATTGTGGACGCGAGAGGGCAAACGAGTTGTCAATGCCAGAATTTTTATCGCCGCCAAGCGAAAAGCACAGAACATATAGATGAGGTTGGAAATATGAAGACGCCAAAGATGTTTTAATCAGGATAGCGATGGCACAAACTCCCGTTTGAAAAGCGCCTGATTTGATTGATAAATTGAGCAAACACAGACAAAAAGCGAAATCGCTTTGCTGATATTCAACGTCAAAACGTATTATTAAATCCTACATATACAAGCAAAATAATATGGTTTTTGTTTTTGCAAGTTTTAAATATATTATCCAAGCTGAGACAAAGAGTTGTGTTGAAATTCTGCGGACAAGACGATGGGGCAAGTGAGGACAGGTATGAGCAGATTACACACGTACATGTATATACATTAAAAAGTACGATACAAGTATATGGGTAAGCAATTTTTACATTCAGTATAATAAAAGCGCTGTAATAACGAAAAGCGTTTCTAATTCCCTCTTTATTTTATTACACACCTTAAAAATTTTACAAATTATAATATAAAAACACAAATTTGCTTATGTTGCGTTTTGTGGTTACAAAACATCTGGCTTGTAGAACCTCCATTATATTTTTGTCTATTTGTTGGCTTGCTATATATTTGTATGATAGTTGTCTGTACCGTTTGATTTAGCCTCTAAATGATTTTTCATATCAGTATACCTCAAAAATATGTTATTGTTATGAACTATTTTTTAAGGAAATTTCCATATTGTATATTCTTGCATATATCGTTGTTTGTTCTTCTATTGAATTTTTTATACCTAAATATAAAAAGTCTAAAGCGCATCTATAGTCTATATTTTTTCTTTGTAGTTTTGATTTTAGATTTTTCATGTCTCTTCGGAATATCGAATAAACCTAATATTATTCTAAAGTTCCTATGGCTTTACCGTGTCCTAATAAAAAATTTTCTACGCATAATCTATTCGTTTGGCTTGTTTGGTAGAACGTGCTACAATAAACCGCCTCAAGAGTTGTATTAAATCAATTCCTGCGCTGCTTTCATCTGTTCATGTAAAAGACAAAAACATCACTTTTTCCGCAATTTCCGCGCAGGCGGGCATCTAAAAATCTTTTGCAACAATAAAATGTTTATGAAAAGGATTAATATCTTGCTGTTTGTTTTTGTTTTATGATTTTATTTATTATGTAATGAATTACAATATCTTTAACAATAATTATTAATATCATATCGTTCGCTCAGGAATGACAGAAAGAAGATATTCGCTTGTCGTTTTGTTGTGGGAATGATATTGGCGGTAAAACGGGAACGACGGAATGGATAGTACCACCGCTTGCGCCTCGCAAATATCGTTTTTTTGCAAAAACTCTTTGATTATTGCGAAATGACTGAAAGGGAGAGTTTTTGGATTTTTGCATTTCTGCAATGAGGCTTCCTGCAAAAAGCCATCACTCGTGCATAAATGACAGAATGGGATATTTGCTTATCGTTCGATTGCTGAGATAACGAAGTAAATGTTTATTTATTGCTTGGCTGTTAAAATGATGCAGAGGGATTGCTTATGATAATCTTTCTGAAGAGGACAAACGCAATTTTACCGCACACATTTAAGATGCTCCGCAATGATGTTTGCTCGAAAAGTTATCCTGCACAAATGACAAAAGAGGCTTTGAAATTTACGGATTTAGTTTTACTTCCAACTCTTCATCAGTTATCTGTTTATCCAAATTTTTAAATGCCGCGCTTAACATTAGTTTGATACGATTTAACTGATTGACTGCGGAAGCGCCGGGGTCGTAGTCTATAGCTGTGATATTTGATTGGGGGTAATGCTCTTTGAGCGCTTTCATAACGCCTTTGCCTGTTATGTGATTTGGAAGACATGCAAACGGCTGCATGCAGACGATATTTGGTACGCCTTCATGTATCAAATGCACCATTTCGGCAGTTAAAAACCATCCCTCTCCTGTTTGATTGCCGCGTGAAAGAATAGGCGCCGCGCCGAATGCCAATTCGTCTATGCTGGCAAATTCCGTGAAACGCTCGCTTTTTCTTAAAGCTTTCCTTGCACCTTTTCTGTAAAACTCTATAGCCATTATCGCGGCTTTTCCTGCAAGTGCGGCAAGTGCGCCTCTTGAGAGATATTTGTGGTTAAAATCATAATCATACGCGCAATAGAGCAAAAACTCCATGATTCCTGGCATCACGACTTCGCATCCCTCTTTTTCTATCGTGTCGGCTATGTCGTTATTGGCTGTGGGGTGGTATTTGACAAGTATTTCACCGACCAATCCTATGCGCGGCTTTTTGATATTAAGCAGAGGAATTTCGTCAAAATCCTTGATAATACCCTCTATATTTTTGTTAAAAGTCTTAAAATCAGCGTTTTTCAAAGCCTCTTTGCACATGGCTGACCATTTATGAAAAAGCTCGTTTGCAGAGCCGCTGATTTTCTCATAAGGTCTTGTGCGAAACAGTGTTTTTAAAAGCACATCGCCGTAAACGCCGCTCATTATCAAGCGGTTTAAAAGCGGCAAAGAGAGCTTAAAGCCCGTATGTTCTTCCATGCCAAGAGCATTAAACGAAACGACAGGCACTTGTGCAAATCCCGCATCTGCAAGCGCTTTTCTAAGATAAGCTATATAATTCGTAGCCCTGCAGCCTCCGCCCGTTTGGCTCATCATAACGGCTGTTTTATTGAGGTCGTATTCGCCTGATTTTAAAGCCTCTACAATCTGTCCTATGACGATTATGGAAGGATAGCATGCGTCATTATTGACATAGCGCAACCCCTCGTCTATCGCGTTTGCACCGACTTTGTCCAAAAGTTTAAATCTATAGCCGCACGCGTTGAAACAACTCTCTATGAATTGAAAATGTATAGGCGACATCTGCGGCGCGATGATAGTATAGTCGTCATCTTTCATCTCTTTTGTAAACATAATGCTTTGATATTTTGGTCCTGTATGCCAGCTTATTTTGGAAAGATTTACATTTTTTTCACGCTCGCAAAGTGCGGCTTTGAGCGAACGAATGCGTATTTTTACTGCGCCGAGATTGTTTATTTCGTCTATTTTGATGCATGTATATATTTTATTTTTATGTTCAAGCAGCTCCTGCACTTGGTCGGTTGTAACCGAATCAAGCCCGCATCCGAAAGAGTTCAGCTGTACCAAATCCAGCAATTTATGTTTTGAAGCAAACGAAGCGGCGCGGTAAAGCCTTGCATGATAAGTCCACTGATCAATCACTCTCAAAGGATTGTCGAGCTCCTCTTCATACGCTGCGGCGTCTTCCGTTAAAACCGCCATACCAAGCGATGTGATAACCTGCGGTATGCCGTGATGAATTTCAGGGTCAAGATGATACGGACGGCCTGACAAAATAATGCCGTGCGTATTTGTTGCTCTTAAAAACTCAAGCGTCTCTTTACCTTTTTGCGCGATATCGTGCTTGAAATTCAGCTGTTCTTCCCATGCATCGTTGAGCGCGCGGCGAATTACACGCGAAGAAAGATTGTACGGCTTGAAAACACTTACCAGTCTGTCCGCAAGTTTTTTCCTGTTATCAAGCGACAAAAACGGTTGAATATAGTTGATATTTTTCTCTTTTAAAAGCGAAATATTATTTCTAATCTGTTCTGGATAGGAAATCACTATGGGGCAGTTATAATGCTCATGCGCGTCCGCAAACTCCTTTTTTTCAAACACGACGCATGGATAAAATATCGTCTTTACACCCTTTTCTATCAAATCAACAATATGCCCATGAACAAGTTTCGCAGGATAACATATAGAGTCTGAGGGCAGCGTATCAAGCCCTTTTTCAAGCATTGTTTTGGAAGATTTGCCAGAGAGTACTACTTTGAAGCCGAGATTTGTCAAAAATGTAAACCACAGCGGATAGTTTTCATACATGTTTAAAACGCGTGGTACGCCTATGCTCCCAAGCGGTGCATTTTCCAAAGGTTTGTATGCAAAAAGCCTTTCATATTTGTAGTCGTAAAGATTTGGAAGATTTGTATTTGCCGCCGCTTTTCCGCCTCCCCTTTCGCATCTGTTGCCCGTTATGAGTTTTCTGCCGTCAGAGAAGCGATTGAGCGTCATAGCGCATGCATTTGAACATGCATGACATCTTAACATTGTATGGCGTACGCCAAATCCCTCCAACGCCACGCCTCTTAAAAGCGTTGAGTGATTAATCCCTTGATATCTCTCTTTTGCAAGCAATGCTGCACCGAATGCGCCCATAAGACCCGCGATATCGGGTCTTACGACCTCTCTTTTTGATATAAGCTCAAACGCTCTTAAGACGGAATTATTATAAAAAGTGCCGCCTTGTACGATGATGTTATTACCCAAATCCTCGGGATTTTTTAATTTTATGACTTTAATAAGCGCATTTTTTATGACTGCGTACGAAAGTCCTGCGGATATATCCGCCACGCTGCCGCCCTCTCTTTGAGCCTGTTTTACGCTGGAATTCATAAAGACTGTGCAGCGCGAACCCAAGTCGCAAGGTGCTTTTGAGAGGAGCGCGGCTTTGGCAAAATCCGCCACACTCATTTTTACGGAGTTCGCGAAAGATTCTATAAACGAACCGCATCCTGACGAGCATGCTTCATTTAGCAAAATAGTATCTATCGCACCATCTTTAATACGCACATATTTCATGTCCTGCCCGCCGATATCTACGATACAATCTACATCTTTTTTGAAAAACGAAGCAGCTTTATAGTGCGCGATGGTTTCAACTTCGCTCGTGTCTATTTTGTAGGCCTCTTTGATAAGCATTTCACCGTATCCTGTTACGCATGAAAAGACAATTTTGACTTGCGCGGGCAGTTTTGAGTACAAATCTTTAAGCAGTGTTTTAACAATCCTCAAAGGGTCGCCTTCGTTGCTTGCATAAAATTCATAAAGTATTTCGCTGTTTTCGCCGATAAGTACGGCTTTTGTAGTTGTAGAACCGCAGTCAAGCCCCAAAAACGCTTCGCCCTCGTATAAATTCAAAGACGCCTTTGCCGCCGCCGCGCGTTCATGGCGCGCAAAAAACTGCTCTCTTTCAGCATCGTCTAAAAACAGAGGTCTTAGCGTATTTATCGTATTTACCGACGTTGACGAAAGTTTATCAAATATATCTGCTATCTCTTTTAGCTCCAGAGTTTTTTCATGAAAAAGAGACGCGCCCAAAGCCACGAAAAGTTCGCTGTGGTTTGGAGTTATGACGTTTTCTGGTCTCAACTCCAAAATATCTATAAATCTTTTTTTAAGTTCGCCCAAAAAATTTAAAGGACCGCCTAAAAACACGACATTTCCCTTTATCTTTCTGCCGCATGAGAGTCCGCTTATGGTTTGATTGGCGACGGCTTGAAAGATAGACAGAGCAATATCGCCCTTATTGACGCCTTCATTGAGCAGCGGCTGTACGTCAGTTTTGGCAAAAACACCGCATCTGGCGGCTATCGGATAGATATTTTCGGCATTTTTCGCAAGTTCGTTAAGTCCGCTGGTATCTGTTTTTAAAAGTGCCGCCATTTGATCTATAAACGCTCCAGTACCGCCCGCGCAAGTACCGTTCATGCGCTGTTCTACGCCGTTTGTGAAAAATGTGATTTTGGCGTCCTCGCCGCCAAGCTCTATGCTTACATCGGTGTGCGGGATGAATTTTTCAACCGCTTTGGCGCACGCGATAACCTCCTGCACAAACGGAATACCGCAGAGCGAAGCTATATCCATGCCGCCGCTTCCTGAAATAGTTATCGTAGCTTTTTGGTCTGGATTGTAAAATGGAAGTTTTTGAATAGTTTTAACGGATTTTACGATGCAGTTGCGCACATCCGAATGATGTCTGGTATAAATGCTGTGAAGCAGTTTGTGTTCAAAATCTGTCACTACAACTTTAACTGTTGTAGAACCTACATCAATTCCGATATGTAGTAGCGTCTGCCCACCCAAATCCACTGCACTCAAATATGCTCCTGCTGAGTATCAAAATAATTAATATTTTACAACAAAAAAGATTTTTTTTCAACTTTGCGGAGAGTTTTAGCTCTATTTTAATACAATTTTTGTCGTATTTTTCACACTTTTTGTGTTATGTGTGTGTTTGAATTATTTTTATATGAAAAAGCGCGGGATTTTAGCGTTTAATTTGACCAAAACATCATAGCTTATCGTGCCGAAATGCTTTGCCCAAACGGTTGCGTCGTTAAATATGCAAATCTCCTCTTCATTGCTGTTTATGCTTATGGAGTCCATGGATACGCGTCCTAAAATCAGCGAGCCGTTTGCACTTTTCAATCCGCCTTTTCCGTTGTATCTTAAAATACCGTCTGAGTATCCGACATCATACAGCGACGATATCATATCTTTATCAGCTTCATAAACGCCTCCGTAACCGACACGTTCGCGTTTTTTCACCTCTCTTGTGCTGATTTTTCGGGCAAAAAGTTCAAGTACAGGCTTTAAGCCAAAATGCCCAAAAGCTTCTGGTAAATCACAATATCCATACATCGCGATACCAACTCTGGCAAAATCCTCGTCAAATTCACCGCATCTTAAAAGTGCCGCAGAGTTACATGAGTGATAATAAACTTCGCCTAAAGCGTATCGCTCACTAAGTGCGGCATATCTTGTTTTGATTTCGTCAAATTTTTTGCGCTGAGCGAAAAATTCGCCGCTTATCTCATCTGCTGAACGAAAATGCGTAAAAATACTATGAAGTGAAAGATTTCTTTGTGAGATGAGAGCGCACGCACTCTCCAACTCGTCTATTTTTATACCGTTTCTATGCATTCCAGTGTCTGTTTTCAAAGCTATGCGCACGCCGCTCGGAACGCTTTTAAGTGCTTCAAGTTCATTGACGGCAAAGATGATTTTGGGGTGTTTGAAAAACACCTCTTTGTGTTCGGATAAAACGATGACATCGCTAAAATATTTCTCAATCTCCAAAGCCTCTTTAACATCTCTTGTAATCGCATGAAGTATGCCAAAATCTGCCGCTTTCGGGGCAAATAAATCAAGCCCGTGTCCATACGCATTGTCTTTTAAAACTGCGATGAGCCTCTCTTTGCCGCCCGCTTTTTTTGCCAAAATATCCAGATTTAGGCGCAAATGTTCCGAAATAAGTCTGATTTTAGCCATTTAACGCTTTTCTTGCGCTTGCGAAAGTTTTGCGCGCTTTGTAGTCGTATCTATAAAAGATTTTGTAAAAACTTTGCGCGTCAAGCGGCGGGTTTTTGCTAAAGTCAAAGTTAAATCCGTTTTTCTCTTTCGGGACGGATTTGTCCAAAAATTCAAACAATTCATCGCGAATCGCGAAAAACTCATCAAGCTCTTTTTCAAATTCACTCTGTTTCATTGTCAAAACCTTAAAATATAAAATGTAATTATATGAGATTTTGACTTACTTTTTGATACAATTTGAAACTCAAAATGATAAAAAGGCATTATTGTGTTTAAAAAAATATCAATAGTAGTGGTTTTAATCGTCGCTGCATTTAGCGTTTTTCTTTTTCAAAGTGGTAAAATATACTCTTTTGTTCAAAAAGATATACTTTTTTACGACGCAAAAGTAGGGTGCGATTTACATGAAAGCTCTTGCGAAGCTATTTTAGGAGAGGGCAAAAAGATAACTCTTGATATCGCTAAACCTCTAAAGGCAGGCGAAGAGATGAGTTTTAATGTTCGAACCGAAAGTTTTGCTGATGATGAATTGAAGGTGCAAATTTACGGGCTTAATATGAATATGGGCATATTTGACTATGTGTTGGCGAAGACAGATGAGGACAATTACTCGGGCAAAGCGCTTGTTCCGACATGCAAGATGGGTAAAATGACATGGAGCGTGAATATCATTTCGGAGCGCGAAAATATCGGGGCAAGTTTTGTGCTGGAGCTGTAAACTTGATAAAGAAAAAATTATAATATAATTGGATAACATTATAAGCTATAAAAAATATTGATTATTCAAGGAAAAATATGCTTATCTTTTGGGCGGCGGCAATCTTCGGTTCAATCTTTTTTGTTTTGCGCGTGATAACCTCCATAGTCGGCGGTTTCGGAGATGATTCCATGGACGCAACCGACGATGCGTTTAAGCTTTTGTCCTTAAACTCCATCACAAGCTTCATAGCAATGTTTGGCTGGAGCGGACTTGCAGCTTACTCACAATACCAATTTTCATTTTTTGTTTCACTTGCAGTGGCGATGATTTGCGGTATTATTACGATGTTTATTACGGCGTTTTTGTTTAAACAGGCTATGAGGCTCAAAAGCGACGGGGTTGTTTTTGATGTTAATCAGGCTGTTGGACAATCAGGTGAAGTTTATATGAAAATACCAAAAGACGGCAGCGGCAAAATCACATTTTCGCTTAATGGCATGAAGCATGAATTTGACGCGGTATCTGAAGAGTCTTGCGATATAGATTCATTTCAAAAAGTTGTAATTACGAAGGTTATAGATTCGCACACTTTTGCTGTGCGCCTTATAAGGAGAGAAAATAATGTATGAAACAGATTTGAATTTTTTGCTGATAGCAATTGTCTCTTTCGCGGTATTTATATTCGTGCTGATTATATTTTTGGCAAGCCGCTACAAACGCTGCGCCTCAAATCAGATTTTGGTTGTGTACGGAAAAGTAAGCGGAGGCAAATCCGCCCGCTGTATGCATGGAGGAGGAGCGTTTATTTGGCCATTGATACAGGATTACAAATATCTTGACCTCACGCCGCTTACCATCAACATCCCTCTTAAAGGCGCTCTATCACAACAAAATATCCGTATAAACGTGCCGAGCACATTTACGGTCGCGATAGCTACTGAAGAGTCAAATATGAATTCGGCGGCTGTTCGTCTTTTAGGACTAGACCAGTCGTTGATAGAGTCTATGGCTACGGAGATTATCATAGGTCAGCTTCGTTTGACGGTGGCGTCTTTGACTATTGAGCAGATAAATCAGGACAGAGAGCGCTTTTTGGATGCCATACGAAAAAACATAGACACTGAGCTTGATAAGATAGGCTTGTGCCTCATAAATGTGAATGTAACCGATATAACCGACGAGTCTGGATATATTGAAAGTATCGGCAAAAAAGCGGCGCTTACTGCTATAAATCAGGCAAAAATTGATGTTGCAGAACAGGATAAGAGGGGAGCTATAGGTGAAGCCGAAGCCAAAAAAGAACAGCAGATTCAAGTTGCAGAGTATAACAAGGAACAAGAGGTAAAGGTCGCCGAATACAACAAAGAGCAGCAGGTAAAAATAGCCGAGTATAACAAAGAACAGGAAGTACAAATCGCTCAATATGACAAAGAGCAGATGGTGCGTGTGGCTGAACTCAACAAAGAACAGCAGGTCCAAATAGCAGAATACAATAAAGAACAGCGCATACAGATAGCGGATTTTAATGCAAGAGCGGTTGAAGGTGAAAATACATCTAAAGCCGAGATAGCCAAGTCAAACGCCACTCTTTTTGAAAGAGAAGCAGAAGCTGCCAGACGAGGCGAAGTAGCTCAACAAGAAGCCGAAGCCGAGATACAAAAGGCAAAGGCGATTGCAGAGCAAAGAAGACTTGAAGCAGAAGAGGTGGTGCCGCGCGAGATAGAGAAGCGGAAGATAGAGATTGATGCGAGTGCTGCGGCAGAACAGCAACGCCGTCTTGCACAAGGCGAGGCAGATGCGATTTTGCTTGTCAAATCGGCTGAAGCGGAAGGTATCAAAAAGGTACTTGATGCTAAAGCGCTTGGCTATCAAACGCTTATAAAAGCGGCGAACAGCGATGCAAAAAGCGCTACAACGCTGCTTTTGGTTGAAAAACTTGAAGAGATTGTCAAGATGCAAACAGAAGCTATTAAAAATATCAAAATTGACAAGATTACCGTTTGGGACAATGGCGGCGGCGATAAAAGTTCTACGGCAAACTTTATGAGCAATCTCATAAAAACACTTCCTCCACTTCATGACATAGCAAAACAGGCAGGTCTTGATTTGCCCGAATTTTTAGGCGCAGTTACAAATGATAAAGATAAAAACGAGGATAAGGAAGCTGATAAAAATACTCAAAAACCGACAAAGTAACTTATTGCTTTAAGGATTGCCGTCTTGGCAGTCCTTAAGTATCATTTTTGAAAAACTCCTCTATCGGTACTTCAAAAAGTTTAGAAAGTCTTAAAAGATGTTTTAAGTTGAAATGTTTTCCATGCGCGTAATTTTCTATGGAAGCATAAAAACCTGATGATTGTTGACCAATAGAAAGCGCAGTTTCAAGCTGGCTTAACTTTTTTTGTTTTCTGATTTTTTTCACATTA
>JAISNG010000064.1 GCA_031276365.1 Campylobacteraceae bacterium
AGACTTTAGTACAATACAATGCGATTATACGTTATGAGGGCGTGCTTGAATACGGCTCATACCACGACAATGAGAGCGGGTTTGTCAGCCTGCTTCGCCTAAAGGAGGCTTCGTTTAAAACATTATGAAAAAGATTATTTTAAAAGATGTGAAAGTACGTTTTAAAGAACATTTGGCGCTTGATATCCCAAATTTTGAATTAAAAGGCGGTGTCAAGCTTGCAGTTACGGGAGAGTCCGGCAGCGGCAAAAGCACCCTTTTGAACGTGCTGTGTCTTCTTGAGAGCATTAGCGGCGGCAGAATATTTTGGAACAACAAAAGAGTGGACGACTTGAGCCAAATGGAAAAAGATAGATTTAGATACGAAAATGTGGGGCTTGTTATGCAGGAATTTTATCTTTATTCTGGTCTCTCGGCAATGCAAAATGTTTTACTGCCGCTAAAATTTCGTTATCTTAAAATTCCAAAACAACTTTCGAACAGAGCTTTTTATCTTTTAGAACGCTTAAATATCACCGAATATTCAAAAAACATAGACCTTCTTTCGCGTGGCGAAAAGCAAAGAGTGGCAATCGCAAGAGCATTGATAAACTCTCCCAAAGTTATCATAGCAGATGAGCCGACCGCAAGCCTTGATGCGCAAAACAGCACTCATGCGGTCAAACTGCTTTTGTCTTTGGCGGACGAGATGGGGAGTGCTTTTATATGCGCTACACACGACAAAAACCTTGCCGAACAGCTGACATACAGCCTTGAGCTTAAAAAAGGCAAAAAATTGGAAGCGAGTTTTGCATGATAGAACTTATGCTGGTTGATATAAAAAAAATGTGGCTCGGTGCTTTGGCGGTTGTATTGCTCTGTGCAGGCGTTGTATCTTTTGGTTTTTTCATAACTTTGGAGGAGCGAGCTTTGCGTGAAAGCAGTGCAAAAGCAGCGGAGAGATTTGATTTGCTCGTAGGTGCGGCAGGAAGCGAAACACAGCTTGTTTTGTCGGCGGTATATCTGCACTCTTCGCCTTTACCTCTTTTGGAGGGTAAATATTATGCAGATATTGCAAATAATCCTTTAGTGTCTTGGGCTGCGCCTATAGCTTTTGGGGATTACTATCTTGATTTTCCGATTGTCGGCACAACCGCCGTTTTAATAACAAACAACAATCAAAGCAATCTTGAAAAAGGCAGAATGTTTTTGGGCGGTTTTGAGGCAGTAGCGGGAGTTGGTACAGGACTTTTAATAGGGCAAAAATTTACTCCGCTTCATGGAAAAGTAGGAGAGTTTGATTCGCATCTACATGAAGAGATAAAGTACGAGGTTGTAGGCATTGCACCACGTTATGATAATGCGTGGGATAGAGCTGTTTTTGTGCCTGTTGAGAGTGTTTGGAAAACACACGGTTTGGCTTATAAACACCACGAACATGATGAACATGAACACACAAAACATAACGAACATGAGTATGAAATCCGTGCGGATTTAGATGAGCATGAAGAGCATGATGAACATACGGCGCACGATGAACACACGAATATAAGCAGTGTAATTCCGCCGATTTCGGCCGTAATCGTAAAGCCAAAAAGCATCTCAGGCGCATATGAACTTCGCAGCATGTACAGGCGGGGTTTGACACAAGCCGTATTTCCCGCTGAAATATTGACAAAACTCTACACGACGCTTGGAGATATCAGCGGTTTACTGGCCAAAATCAGCCTTTGTGCGCAAATTTTGGCGATATTTATCATAATGGCGGCGTCAATGCTCTACTTGAAGTTAAAACAGCGTCAAATAGCCCTTTTAAGAGCTATAGGTGCAAGTTTTTACCGCATCTTTTTGCTGATTTGGTCGGGATTTATGTCGCTTGCGGCAGTTGGCGTTGCTGCTGGCGCCGCGCTTGGATTTTTCGGCGCTAAATTTGTATCCGACAAACTCTCATTGGAGCAGGGATTTAATATTGAAGTTTTGATAAAATTGCAGGATTTTAGCTCAATAGTCATCTTTTTTATAGCTTTGTCCGTCATCTTGCTTATCTCTTGCGCCTTTTCATACCGTTATTGCGCGGCTGATATTTTGAGAAAAAGTCTATAAAACGCTATGCACGCTCGCGGGATTATCCAGAGTATGTTTAAACTTTTTCATCTCTATTTGCTTGTCCCATGCCCCGACGACAACAGCCGCAACGGCATTTCCACAAAGATTTCCGACGGCTCTCATCTCGCTCATAAATTTATCAACGCCCAAAAGTATCGCCACAGCGGCAGGCTCTATACCGCAATTCACCGCCTGCAAAGTTCCTGCAAGCACGATAAATCCAGAACCTGTAACGCCGACAGCGCCTTTTGAGGTGAGCATCAAAATCACCAAAATACTCATTTGTTGAAAGAGTGTGAGATTTACGCCCGTTGCCTGTGATAAAAAGATGATTGACAAAGCCAGATAGATGTTTGTGCAGTCAAGATTGAATGAATATCCTGTCGGTACGACAAGCCCCGTTACGCCTTTGCCCACACCAGCCTGCTCTAAACGTCTCATGAGCGGTCCAAGCGCGCTTTCGCTTGAAGATGTTGCAAAGACTACAAGCACTTCTTTGTGGATATAGTACATAAACTTAAAAATATTGACCTCAAAGAAAAAGTGCATGATAAAGCCAAGTATCACAAATATAAATATCAAACATGAAAAGAGCATGACAAGCAGTAAAGAGCCCATATTTACGATGGTATCAATGCCGAATTTGCCTATCAAAAATGACATTGCGCAAAACGCAGCGATTGGACTGAACCACATAAGCGCTTTTAAAATAAAAAAGAAAAACTCCTGCGCGCGCTCCAAAGGCATCAATATTTTACCCTTAAATCTCCCCGCAAACGCCGAAACAAGCATTGCCAAACTCAGCGCCATAACCAAAACCTGCAAAGTTTTACCCTCGGTAAACGGATGTATCGGGTCTGGAATAATCCATCCCTTGACAAGCGCACCCTCATGAACAAAGCTAAACCAGCCATCTTCGCTTGGCATATAATAAACAGGCATTGCGTTTTTAAGTATCATTTTTACTTCAGCCCAAATACTCATTTCCACATTTGCTCCAGCCGCCGTAATCGACGTATCAAGCGCGCTCATGTCTATATCCATGCCAGCACCCGGAGCTAAAATATTACCGCAAAGTAAGCCAATGGCAAGTGCGAATGTACTTACG